>DATBFI010000622.1:0-12751 GCA_036558585.1 Chitinophagaceae bacterium | reverse complement strand
CTTCTCTCCAAAGAAAGCAATTGCTCCTTTTGCAATGGCCTCATCTTTTTTTAGATAAGTTATCTGAACAGGAATATTTTCTCTTATCTTATCATTAACCATTAACTCCACGGCTCTTATTTCCTCATCGGTCATTTTTGCAAAATGAGAAAAGTCAAAACGCAAATGATCATCGTTCACCAATGAACCTTTCTGCTGAACATGTGTTCCAAGGACTTTTCTTAATGCCGCGTGTATTAAATGCGTAGCAGTATGATTACATGCAATTTTTTGTCTTCGTGCCGCATCTACTACTGCTCTTACCGGTAAACTGATATTTTTTGGCAGTTGGTTAGTTAAATGAATTATCAGTTCATTTTCCTTTTTCGTACCTGTTACAGGAATTGTTTCCCCGTCAAAAAATAATTCTCCTGTATCCCCAACCTGTCCGCCACTCTCAGCGTAAAAAGGTGTTGCTTCCAAAACAATTTGATATGCTTCTTTACCCTTTGCTTTTACTTTACGATACTTTACCACTTTGGTTTTTATTTCAAGCGAATCGTAACCTAAAAATTCATTTAAAGCAAAATCGTCTAAAACGATCCAGTCTTCCGTGTCAATAGCCGTTGCTGCGCGGCTTCGTTGTTTTTGTTGCTGCATTTCTTTTTCGAAACCTTCCCTGTCAGTAGTCCATCCAATTTCTCTCGCCATCAAATCAGTTAAATCAAAAGGAAAACCATAAGTATCATTTAGCTTGAAAGCGAAAGAACCAGAAATCATTTTTTTTTCACGAAATTTTCTGTCTCTGTCTTTTAAGTCTATCGTGTCATGTAATTCATCCGGGCTTGCCGTCAAAACGAGAGCATCATCAGCTTTGATATAATTTTCAAAAATTTGAATCCCTTTATCGAGCGTTCTCAAAAATGCTTCTTCTTCTTCCTTTACAACTTTACTTACAAAATCTTTTTGCTGATGTAGTTCGAGAAACACATTTTCAAATTGCGATGCCAATCCACTTACCAATTGATTTAATAATGGTTGCTTATAATCAAGGTAAGAATAGTAATAACGAACTGCTCTTCGTAAAATTCTTCTTATAACATAACCGGCGCCTGTATTTGAAGGTAACTGTCCATCTGCAATAGTGAAACTTATAGCTCTTATGTGGTCTGCGATTACCCGAAATGCAACCGCTTGTTTACTGTTACTCCCATCATATTTTCTTCCTGTTATCCTTTCCACTTCACTAATTGTTCCGGAAAAAATATCTGTATCGTAGTTGCTGTGTTTATTTTGCAGGACACGTACCAGGCGTTCAAAGCCCATTCCTGTGTCCACATGCTTTGCAGGCAATGCTTCGAGGCTCCCATCTTTTAAACGATTAAACTGGATGAATACGAGATTCCAGATCTCAATCACCTGCGGATGTTCATTATTCACCAATGTTTTTCCATCAACTTGTCTTCTTTCCTCTTCAGACCTGCTGTCGTAATGTATCTCGGTACAAGGCCCGCAAGGGCCTGTATCACCCATTTCCCAAAAATTGTCCTTCTTTTTTCCGCATAATATCCTGTTCTCATCCAAACATTTTTTCCATTCATTAAAAGCTTCTTCATCTTTAGGTAAATTCTCTTTTTTATCTCCTTCAAAAATGGTTACATACAAACGATCTTTATCCAGCTTGTAAATATTGGTTAACAATTCCCAGCACCAGGCAATTGCCTCTTTTTTAAAATAGTCCCCAAAGCTCCAGTTGCCAAGCATTTCAAACATAGTGTGATGGTAAGTATCCACACCTACTTCCTCAAGATCGTTGTGCTTGCCGCTAACACGCAAACATTTTTGGGTATCGGCTATTCGCGGGTATTGCGCTTTTTTATTTCCAAGAAAATAATCTTTGAATTGGTTCATCCCTGCATTTGTAAAAAGCAGAGTCGGATCATTCTTTACAACTATAGGTGCAGAAGGAACAATAAGATGGTCTTTGGATTTAAAAAAATCGAGAAACTGTTGTCTTATTTCGCCTGATGTCATAGTATAACTTTTTGCTCCAGCCTTTCATGAAATTTAAGATATTCATTTATCGGGTAAGCCTTTATCTTTGTTTGCTTACAGGGCCGCAAAGGTAAGCATTTGAGTGAAGGTAAGTTAGGGCTAAGCACCTAGCGGAAGGTTGCATGAGTTAAATGTTGACGTATTCCACATGAAGAAGAGAAGAGAATTGTTAGCCGTTATTGATTACTTACTCTTCATTTTTGCTCATTACCGTTGCTGGTAAATAACAGAACTCCGAAGTGAATGACAAAACGAAGATGCATGAAAAGCTGACCCATAATAAATTCTGCTTACCCAATGAAGAAAATTAAATACTTCTACAATACACATACGCTTCGCTATGAAAAGCTAATCACTCCATTACGCGTGAAGTTGCTGCGTTTTTTTGGCTTTATCGCGGCAGCAATTGTTACTGCGTTTATTATTGTTGCAATTGCTTTTCAATATGTCGACTCTCCCAAAGAAAAAATTTTACGTAAGGAAAATGATGACTTAAAAGAAAATTATGCTGTCTTGCAGCAAAGGATCGGGCAGTTACAAAAACAAATGCTTGAATTAGAAACACGCGATAATAATGTATACCGGTCAATTTTTGAGGCAACACCAATTCCCGACAGCGCACGGCTAAAAGACATGGAAAAAAACAAAGAACTGCAGTTGATACAACGTATGGATGAAAACGAACTGCTGAAGAGTTTAAAATCCCAATTAAATAACCTTTCATTAAGAGCATCCTACCAGGCAAAATCATATAAAGAAATAGATGGAATGATCGAAAATAAGGAAAAGCTGCTTGCCGCAATTCCCGCTATTCAACCAGTAAGTAATAAGGACCTTAGGCATGTAGCATCAGGTTATGGTTATAGAATTGACCCGGTTTATAAAGTAACTAAATTTCATGCAGGTCTTGATTTTGCCGCGCCCCAGGGAACACCTATTTACGCAACTGCCGACGGTATTGTTAGAGAAGCTGATTATAATGCCGGAGGATATGGCAATCATGTTGTCATTAATCACGGGTACGGTTATGAAACTTTATATGGCCATATGTACCGCATAAAAGCAAGAGTTGGTCAACAAATAAAACGTGGCCAGGTAATAGGATATGTAGGCAGTACCGGCAAAAGCACCGGCCCTCATTGCCATTATGAAGTACACAAATCGGGTCAGCCTGTTGATCCTGTCTATTACTTTTATAATGATCTCACTCCAGAGCAATACGACCGTTTATTAAAACTTGCTGCTACAAGTAATCAAAGCTTCGATTAAACACAACAATTGAAATACAATCTTCGTAATAACTGAGAGACTGCATATTCATCAATTTGATAGTCTTTTGATAGTCTTTATCTTCATTGGTATAAACTCTTAATACTATGTACAAAAACTTATCGCCTGTAGTTATTTTTTTGTTAGGATATATATTCATTTTTCAGCAAGGTTCAGCTCAGACCAGTTTAAGTATAGGTGTAAAAGGTGGCATTAGCGTACCAGATCTCCAGGGATCAGGTGATAATCCTGTAAGCAAAGGGTGGTCAACGAGATTAGGACCTTATACCGGTATCATTGCCGAGTTGCAGATAAGTGACAAGTTCTCTCTTCAAAGTGAACTAAATTATTCATCCCAGGGAGGTAAAAAAAATGGAACGCTAGCCATACCTACCGCTCAGTTTTTAGATTATTTTGGAATTGACACATCAGTAGCGATACCTTATATTTATACAAATGGAAAAAGCGAAGCAAAGCTTAACTATATTGAACTTCCAGTACTTTTAAAGATCAATTTTCCTTTGAGCGAATTATTCACTTTTTTTATAAATGCAGGTCCCTATGCGGGTTATTTAATTAATGCTAAAAATAAAACCGAAGGTTCCAGTAACATTTATTTTGATGAAAATCTTACACAACCTATACTACCCGGACCTGTTTCATTAGATCAAACCGTTAACCTGAAAGATGATCTGAACAAACTGAATTTTGGCATACAGGGTGGCCTCGGTTTAAGTTATCATCTTTCTACCAGAAGCAATTTATTTTTAACCGGTGGGGGCAATTATGGATTGGTGCACATACAAAAAGACAAAGCTAATGGCAGTAATAACACAGGTGCGGCGACTCTTGTGCTTGGTTATTTAATTAAATTATAGCCCCGGATTGATTAACATTTTTCAGAGAATTACTTAACATTTTCTTATTAAACTTTGAAGGAAATTTGCATCTATTAAGTAATGACAGGAAATTAATTAAATAAGTTCTTAACGGTTTAAACTACTTTTCTGGCATTGCATTTGTAACTTAGAAGTAAAATATTAATAGTCAATTTTCTCATAAGCAGTTAGTTTTGGTTGCGGCCCCTGTTTCTACAGGGGCTTATTTTTTACGTATTCCTGGTCTTAATTTTTTTAAACCTGTAGGTTAACCACCAAAGAGCCAATAAACACCCCGCACTGTCAGCAAGCATATCAAAAAAGTCGAAGCTCCGCTCGAAAACAAAGAATTTTTGAACAAATTCCATTAGTATTCCATATAATATAACACAAATCGCAATAATAATAAACGGGTATGTAGAAGTAATATTTGTTTTAAAAAGTGGGTACCCCCATAATAACATAAGAACTCCAAATAGCCCAATATGCACCCATTTATCAAAATAAATAAGATCGAAAATTGAGGCCCTCGGTATATCAGACCCAGGTAAGACCAGGAGTATAAATGTTATGATTAACCATACCAGCGCAGGAAGAAATGAAATTATTTTAGGTTTCACTTTTTGGCGCAAAGCTAAGGCAAAGGGCCCTAAAGACGATCTTGCAATTATTTACTCCCTCGATTTCCAGGGGTCAGTATTAATTTTTATCCACACTCCATTTTAAATTCCCGAGAAAACAATTTTAAAATTTGAAAATAAAAATTGAAAAACAAGTACTTGATTAATCAAATTATATAAAATAATATGTAAATAAATTTTAAGGGAAAATCAAAAACTTTTTAAATTTTGAGTTAATTTTGTTGTATTGTAATTTTTATTAATTTAATTTAAAAAGTATGAGCAAGATTACGACTAAACAAATTGTACCTTTTTTGGTACTGGTACTAATTGCCGTTGCCGCAACATTTATCCCTTCACTGCCCTTATTTAATGATGGCGGAAAATATAATTCCGCCGATATTGCATGGTTAATCGTAGCTACGGCCTTAGTATTTCTCATGACACCTGGCTTAGCCTTCTTTTACGGGGGAATGGTGCATAGAAAGAATGTGCTTTCGACAATGATCAAAAGTTTGATCGCAACAGGCGTTGTCAGCGTCTTGTGGGTTGTAGTTGGTTATAGCCTTTGCTTCGGAACTGACATTGGAGGATTTATAGGCGATCCGGCCAGCCATTTATTTTTTAAAGATGTGCCGTCGGGCGCTCCCTGGAGTCTTGCACCTACTATTCCTTTAACACTTTTTGCTTTATTCCAGTTAATGTTTGCAGTAATAACTCCGGGACTTGTAGTGGGAGCGGTAGCTGAACGTATCCGTTTTACGGCTTACTTACTGTTCACTATTTTATTCAGCATTTTAGTATATGCACCTTTGGCACACTGGTCATGGCATCCTGACGGTTTTCTGGCTAAAATGGGAGCACTTGACTTTGCCGGAGGTACAGTTGTGCATATTTCTGCAGGCTGTGCGGCTTTAGCCGGTGCATTGGTTTTAAAGCGCAGAAAAGTACATATTGCAAACAAAGAAATTCCTCCGGCAAATATTCCGTACGTTTTAATAGGTACCGGTTTATTGTGGTTTGGCTGGTTTGGTTTTAATGCCGGCTCGGCAGGCGCTGCTAATTCTCTGTCGGTGTCTGCTTTTGCAACAACCAATACCGCTGCTGCTGCGGCAGGTTTATCGTGGATGTTCTTTGATATTCTGAAAGGAAAAAAACCCTCTGTATTAGGTTTTTGCATAGGTGCTGTAGTTGGCCTGGTGGCAATAACCCCCGCGGCTGGTTTTGTTGCTATTCCCCAAAGTATTTTTATAGGAGTTGTTGCGGCAATAATATCAAACATCGCTGCCTATTATAAATCCAAATCAACAATTGATGACACCCTCGATGTATTTCCGTGCCATGGTATTGGCGGCATGGTAGGTATGCTTATGACTGGCATTTTCGCCACTAAAAGTGTAAATCCTGCCGGCAATGACGGTCTTTGGTATGGAAATCCTGCTTTTTTCTTTACACAAGTAAAAGCTATGGCAGTAGCAGTTACCTATAGTTTTGTTGTATCCTACCTGATTTTCAAATTCATCAACTTTATTTTGCCCTTACGTGTAAGTGAAGAAGAAGAAGATCTTGGTTTGGATGAAACACAACATAATGAGAAATATGTTCAGGGAACATTGCTTGTAAAAAGCAATGGCGCTATGCAAGAAATTGAAAACAAGGCACTCCATCATTAAATATATTTTTCCGGAAAGGGTAACTTCTATTATCCTTTTCGGAAATTTCCATGCTCTTTTGCAAAAAGAGTTTCCTACCCCTTAAATAAACTGCTTAACGAAAGGTATTGTTCCTGCCGTGTGAAGAGATTAAATTTTTACTCATTTAGTAACTAAAAGATGTCCAACATGAAAAAATTTATTTCATTTGTCGCAAGCATCCTTGTTATTGGAACGGCTTTTTCGCAAAAGGATTCAACAGAACCTGTCTTTAAATTATCCGGCTCTGCTGATGTTTATTACAGGTATAATTTCAATGACCCAAAAGAATATCCTTACAACAATCTTACAAGTTTTACCAATTCACATAATTCTTTCGAATTAAACATGGCTTCTATAAAAGTAGAACACAGCTCGAAAAAAGTAGACATGGTAGCAGATCTTGGTTTCGGGGAACGGGCTGAAGAATTCTCTTATAACGACGCTGGTTCTAAAGTAGCCATTAAACAATTGTATGTAAGTTATTCTCCTTCGTCAAAAATAAAATTTACTTTAGGCAGTTGGGCAACTCATATCGGATATGAAGTGATAGATGCTTATTTGAACAGAAACTATAGCATGAGCTACATGTTTTCTTATGGACCTTTTTTTCATACCGGGCTGAAAGCTGATATTAATTTGGGAGGAACCAATACTTTAATGTTAGGAGTTGCTGATCCCACAGATATGAAATCAGCAGATGTAAAAACCTCGGGCAATGGGGTGATGCCTAAAATGATTATTGGTCAATATGCAACAGCTACAAAAGACAGCAAACTTAAACTCTATCTGAATTTTCTTGGAGGAAAGTATAATGATTCTGCAAAAATGAACCAGGAAGATATTGTATTGACATATACCATAAATAGTAAATTCAGCCTGGGTTATAACGGCACTTACCAATCACGAGCTGCGAAAACCAATGGTAAATGGCAATCATCTGAAAGCTGGTGGGGTTCTGCGTTATATGTAAATGCTGATCCGTTAAGCTGGTTTGGCCTTACGCTGAGAGGTGAGTATTTGAACGACAACAAATCTGTTCTTGGATTTGATTCAAATATTTTTGCAACAACTTTATCGGCAAACTTTAAAATAGACAACTTAACAGTTATTCCGGAATTAAGGCTTGATAATGCCAGCAATAATTTATTTACAAAATCTTCGGGTGACCCGTGTAAATCTACGGCAAGCTTTATACTG
Organism: Chitinophagaceae bacterium; assembly: GCA_036558585.1. Lineage (GTDB taxonomy): Bacteria > Bacteroidota > Bacteroidia > Chitinophagales > Chitinophagaceae > DATBFI01. Next base: position 5,059 of record DATBFI010000622.1, on the reverse strand, counting down.
GGTGCTACTTATCATTTTTAATTTGTTAAATTAATAGGGCCGCTAAAAAACAAGTTGTTGCTTTTGCAATATGGAGGCAGTCATAATTTTGGCTGCTTTTCTTTTTACAGTCACTCACTATTCAGAGAACTATATTACAATTGAGTGTTCACAGTTTGCTCACATTTTCGCTGCTTAAAGCGTAGGGCTCAAAGCTTTTTTTTACCTTGCACGAATGCAACAATATCTCGATTTACTACAGCATATTCTTGACAACGGTGCAACTAAAACCGATCGGACTGGGACCGGAACGATCAGTTGTTTTGGCTACCAAATGCGTTTTGATTTATCAAAAGGTTTTCCTCTTGTTACAACTAAAAAGCTGCATTTAAAAAGTATTATTTATGAGTTGCTTTGGTTTCTGAAAGGAGAAACCAATATCAAATATTTAAAAGATCATGGTGTAAGTATCTGGAATGAATGGGCCGATGAAAATGGAGAGTTAGGCCCGGTTTATGGCAAACAATGGCGCAGTTGGGAAGGTGCAAATGGAAAGGTGATTGATCAGATCAGCGACGCTATCAGGCAAATAAAAAATAATCCTGACAGCCGTCGTATTATTGTAAGTGCATGGAATGTAGTCGACCTTCCAAAAATGGCGTTGATGCCTTGTCATGCATTATTTCAATTTTATGTAGCACCCTCCAACTCTTCCGAAGAGGAAAAAAAAGGAAGACTCTCCTGCCAGCTTTACCAACGCAGTGCTGATGTTTTTCTTGGCGTTCCGTTTAATATTGCCTCATATGCATTGCTTACCATGATGATGGCCCAGGTTTGCGACCTTGAGCCCGGTGATTTTGTTCATACATTTGGAGATGTGCATATTTACAGCAACCATATAGAACAGGTAAAACTTCAATTAAGCAGAAAACCTTATCCGTTGCCAACTATGAAATTAAATCCTGCAGTAAAAAATATTTTCGATTTTAAATATGAAGATTTCACCCTGGAAAATTACCAGCATCATGCTGCAATAAAGGCACCCGTGGCGGTGTAATGCCCAAAAGGAAAGGCTTTAATAACATCAAACTTCTATGCAACACGTTCTGTACTTTTGATTCTTAAAATTCTCTCCATCGGGGAGTTAGAGGGCGACTTATGATTATCTCTCTTGTGGTAGCTGCATCTGCCAATAACGCAATTGGCAAAAACAATCAACTGCTTTGGCATTTACCAAACGACATGAAATATTTCAAAAATGTTACGTGGGGTATGCCTGTTGCCATGGGAAGAAATACCTTCCGGGCATTGAATTCTACTCCTTTACTCGGCAGAGTGAATATTGTAATGACCAGGCAAAAAAAATTTCAGGCACAAGGTGCAGCGATCGTTCACAATATTGATGATGCTATTTTTTTTGCAGATCAGCACGACTATAAAGAACTCATGATAATTGGCGGCGGTGAAATTTATAAAACACTTATGCCAAAGGCCGACAAAATCTATATCACAAGAGTGCATGCTGTTTTTGAAGATGCGGATGCTTTTTTCCCTTCAATTGATGAAAACAAGTGGAAATTAATTTCGAACCAGGATTTTTTCAAGGACCAGAAACATGCTTATGACTACAGCTTTCAGTTGTGGGAAAGAAGATAGTTTTGAGTCATTAATTTTAGGGATACGATCATGCAAACAAAGCGAATTTGTTTATGGAGCAGCCCGCGTAATATTTCCACAGCCATGATGTATTCATTTGCGCAAAGACCCGATACCATTGTGTTTGATGAGCCCCTGTATGCTCACTATTTACGTGTTACAGGTATTGATCATCCGGGCAAAGAGGAGGTGTTGGCCTCACAGGAACAGGATGGAGAAAAAGTTGTTCAACAAATTATTCTTGCTGATTACAGTAAACCCGTCGTCTTCTTCAAACAAATGACGCATCATCTTGTAGAGCTAAATGAAGATTTTCTTGGTAAAGTTTATAACATTCTTTTTATAAGAAATCCAAGGCAAATCATTAGCTCTTATGCACAGGTCCGCCCGTATGTTACCATGCAGGATATTGGGATAGAAAAACAATGGCATCTATTCAACCAGTTAAAAGAAAATAATTACCATTTTGTTGTACTTGATTCAAATGAGATTTTGAAAGATACTGAAAAAGTACTAAGCAATTTATGCTCGTCTTTATCCATTCCTTTTTACCAGGAAATGTTACATTGGCCCCGGGGATCAAAACCTGAAGATGGTGTATGGGCAAAATACTGGTATAATAATGTCCACCAGTCTGCCGGTTTTGAGAAGCAGGTTACAAGCGATCGCATGCTGCCGGAATATTTAATGCCCCTGTACAATGAAAGCAAAAAATACTATGATCTTTTGTATCAACATTCAATAAGAGCTTAAGCAAGTTTATGCAACAACAGTTTAATCCAAAGAATGAAAATATTCAAATATTTGTTGGTGGAAAATTATGCCCCCGAAATGAAGCAAAGGTTTCTGTATTCGATAGTTCTGTTCAGGGAGGAGATGCGGTATGGGAAGGTTTGCGTGTGTATGACGGAAAAATATTTTGCTTCAACCAACATCTTGAACGTTTACAGGCATCAGCTAAAACACTTGCTTTTGCTGATGTTCCAGCAAAAGAATACATAAAGGACGCTATTAAGCAAACACTGAGAGCAAATAATATGCGGACGGATACTCATATTCGTCTTACCCTTACAAGAGGCGAGAAAATTACCTCAGGAATGGATCCGAGATTGAACCAAAAAGGCCCCTGTCTGATCGTGCTTGCAGAATTTAAGCCACTCGTATATGATAATGCAAAAGGAATAAAATTAATTACATCACACATCCGGCGCAATTCGCCCATGCATCTTGATTCGAAGATCCACCATAACAATCTTATCAATAACATCCTTGCAAAAATTGAAGCCAATTATTGTGATGCAGATGACGCGATCATGCTTGACAATCTCGGTTTTGTTGCAGAAACAAATGCCTGCAATATTTTTATGGTAAAGAAAAGCATTTTATTTACTCCAAATGCGGACGCATGTTTGCCAGGTATTACAAGAGCCACTGTCATCCGTTTGGTAAAAGAATTAAATATTCCGGTTGTTGAAAGAAATATATCAATTGCTGAATTTTATAATGCAGATGAAGTTTTTACTACCGGTACTATGGGCGAATTAACCCCGGTAAATGAAATTGATGGACGCATCATAGAAAACAGATCAGCAAGTAAAATAAGAGAACAGATCTATGCCGCTTTTAAAGAGCTGACCGAAAAAGAAGGAGAACCAATTGATTAATCGCTGTTGGTTTGTTTGGATTATTGCATTTGTAAATCGGAAAGGGTCGTAAGTCGGGAAGCTTGAAAGAAATAAGTTCATAATATGTTCGTGTTTTTATATGTTTACACATAAAACCAAAACAAACTTGCTATGAATAAACACAAGCTGCTTCTATGGTCTGTTGTTGCTGCGCTGGCGGGTTTCATTTTTGGATTTGATACAGTTGTTATTTCCGGCGCCAATCTGCCTATCAAAGAACTCTGGCATACTTCGCCCTTGTTTCACGGCTTTTTTATTATGTCGATGGCCTTGTGGGGAACAGTTATCGGCGCGCTGTTTGGCGGCATTCCCACTGAAAAGTATGGACGTAAAAAAGTATTACTGTGGATAGGAATTCTTTTTAGTGTTTCTGCGATTGGCTCTGCGATTGCACCCGGTCCATATATATTTTCATTCTTTCGTTTTATTGGTGGATTGGGCATAGGCGTGTCCTCTGTTGTAGCGCCAACTTATATTTCAGAAATATCAACTGCTAAAACAAGAGGTCGCCTGGTAGGAATGTACCAGTTTAATATTGTGTTTGGAATATTGATCGCATTCTTTTCAAATTATTTGTTGAAGGGAGTGGGCGGCGCAAACGACTGGCGATGGATGTTAGGTGTAATGGCAATTCCATCTATCATTTATACAATTATGGTGTTTGGTGTACCGGAAAGTCCGCGCTGGTTAATTACGATCAAAAATGATTTAACTAATGCAAAAGGGATTTTGATTCAAATTGGTGCAGAAGATCCAGACAAGGAAATAAAAAATATTATCGCTGCAAATGAAACAATAAAAGCCCAGGGAACCAATCAGCATCTTTTCGGCAGCAAATACAAAACGGTTCTGTGGCTGGCATTTTTTGTCGCATTCTTTAACCAGTGGAGCGGTATTAATTTTATTTTGTATTATGCTCCTGAAATTTTGGAAAGAGCTGGTCTTGGTTCAAAAGAATCATTGTTTAATTCTATTGCTATCGGCGGAACCAATTTAATTGCCACGTTTGTTGGGTTGTATCTTATTGACCGCATTGGCAGAAAACAATTGCTCATTATTGGTTCTTTTGGATATATCATAAGTCTTGCAGCGGTTGCATGGAGTTTTTATTCCCATGCAGGTAATATGTTTTTGCTGTGTTCTTTGTTATTATTTATTGCTTCACATGCAATTGGCCAGGGCACAGTTATCTGGGTCTTTATCTCTGAAATATTTCCCAACAATGTACGTGCGCTTGGTCAATCTTTTGGTGCAAGTGTGCATTGGATCTTCGCTGCGACCATCACGTTAATAACACCTCTTTTCCTGGACAAGGACAAAGGAATTTTCGGCGCTAATCCCTGGCCGATATTTGCTTTCTTTTCTTTTATGATGGTGATGCAATTAGTATGGGTACTAACCAAAGTGCCTGAAACAAGAGGTGCATCACTGGAAGACCTTGAAAAGAAATTAATACACGAATAAAATTTTGATCTTTTGGTACGATCTCTATCAAGTATGGCATTATCTATTGCCTGAGCGACTGCGTTGTTCCCATCCATACCGGCACACCCGCCTGGTCGAACGGCAGTGGGGGTACCGCCACTTGCAGCGATGCTTTTGACTGCATACTTTTTTATCGTTTTGCTATTGCTACATGATAAAACTCATATCCTTCCAGAATGTTTTGCCTCTCCGGCATATAACGATTTCTATATTCAGTTGAATTAAGGTCTTCTATTAAAGTCAAACCCAAATGT
>DATBFI010000621.1:0-5034 GCA_036558585.1 Chitinophagaceae bacterium | reverse complement strand
TCATTTGGTCAGTTAATCAACAGATCTTTTAATACCAACGCAGCAACAGTACTATATGTCATTCCATTTCCGCCAAAACCTGTGGCAACAAATATGTTTTTAGGATGAGCCGGCAAATGACCTATATAGGGTAACCCATCAGCAGGTTCAAAATATTGAGAAGACCAATTAAATGCCACGGTCTCTACATCAAAAAATTTACGAACATAGCTCTCAAGCCGTAAAAAACAGGCTTCAGTATTTTCTTCATGTGCCGTTTTGTGATCTTCTCCTCCGGCTATCAAATATTTTTTACCTTTTACTTTCTGGGTGCGATAATAGTGATAAGGCTCGTACAGGTCATAGACAAGTCCATCAGGATAATCATCGTTTGCCAAACGAACGGCAAGTACATAACTGCGATAGGGTGCGCAACGTAAGTGGAGTAAATTAATACCCGGCGGTATATGCGTAGCATAGATCAATTGCCTGGCCTGTACTTTTCCTAAACTTGTCTCTATGTCAACCACTTCATTATTCTCCGCATTAATTACACGGCAATTTTGCACTATTGTACCGCCTGCATCTTCAAACGCTTTGGCAAGTGCAAATAAGTATTCGGTGGGATGGAATTTTGCCTGCTGATCAACACGTATTGCTTTTTTAAACGGTATAGGTACAGGAATATCAGTTACATACTCAACAGAAACCCCTGCTTTTTTTGACGCTTCTGCTATTTCCTCCAGCTCCTTCGTTTGCTTTTCATCCTGCGAAAAAAGATAAGCGGGCAACTCTTCAAACCCGCACTCAATATTATATTCTTTTATATTTTGTTTGATGTGATCAATTGCCTTTCTGGTTACTTCAGCGACCAACTGTGCATTTTTTTCCCCAAAATTTTTTTCTATCTGGTTATAGGGTGTATCCATAATGGTATTTAAATGTGCTGTTGTGCCACCGGTAGTTCCAAAACCCAGGGTGTGGGCTTCGAGTAGCAAGCATTTCTTTCCCCCTTTTTGAAAAATATGTGCGGCAGAAATACCGGTAATTCCGCCTCCAACTATGGCTATATCAAAAAATGTATCGGGGATTGTTGTATGTGACGATTCATATTGGGGCATTCCATATTGCCACAAACTGGTGCACATTCCGTCTCTTTCCATAAAATGTTTTTAAGAATGTGCTAAAAAAATAATGCCGCCTTTTAAATTGTTGAACGTTAAAAACAAAAGGTGAAGGTTGAAACTGATACAAATTAATTTTAACAGCCGACTGCCATTTATGATTAGTAAAGAATTTACTTGGTCCAATTTACTTTTGCAGATTTTACATCTCTTGAATTGCCACCAATTTGAATAATGAAATCACCGCTTTCCCAATCATATTTAAGATCGCTATTATAAAATTTCAGATCATCAGTTGTAATAGTGAACGAAACTGTTTTCTTTTCATTTGGCTGCAACATAATTTTTTGAAAGCCTTTAAGCTCCTTAACCGCACGTGTTACACTTGCAACCGGATCACCGATATACAACTGTACTGTTTCCTCACCGGCAAACTTCCCGGTATTTGTTACACTAATGGTTGCAACCAGCATGTCGTTTCCTTTTAAATCCGTTTTGTTCAACTGCAGATCACTATATTCAAAGTTTGTATAGCTTAATCCATAGCCAAACGGATATAAAGGATCATTCGGCACATCAAGATAATCTGATTTAAATTTTGCAAAATCTTCTCCATTGTAAGGACGGCCTGTGTTCTTGTGATTGTAATAGATTGGAATTTGTCCCACATTTCTTGGAAAAGTGACACTTAATTTTCCACCCGGATTATAATTACCAAACAACACATCGGCAATTGCATTGCCGGCCTCAATACCCGGGAACCACACTTCGAGAATTGCATTTACATGCTCATTTTCCCAGTTAATAGTAAGCGGTCTGCCACTCATCAGTACAAGCACAACAGGCTTTCCTGTTTGTACCAATGCCTTTAATAAGTTTTCCTGGCTTTCTGGAAGACTTATATCAGAGCGGCTTGATGCTTCGCCTGTCATATCTGCGGCTTCGCCAAGTACTGCCACAACAATATCGGCTTTGCCGGCAGTTGCAACTGCTTCGTTGAGCATATCCTGCGGGGAACGGTTATCTATCTCTATTTCTGGTCCCAAAGCATTCGTGCGTTTTACCAATAAAGTGTCATCACTTATGTTTGCACCTTTTGCATACAAAATATTTGCGCGATCTGCCACATTTTTAATTCCATCCATTATTGTTACAGATTGTTTATAGTCACCTGCAACGCTCCATGTACCCAGCATGTTTCTCTGGTCATTTGCCAAGGGACCTATCAATGCAATAGTCCCTGATTTTTGCAACGGCAGTGTACCCATCCCTGTCCGTCCCGGAGGGGAATCATTCTTCAGCAACACAAAACTATGCGTTGCGATTTCGCGTGCTGCCTTCCTGTTTTCTGCAGTAAGGATTTCTTTTGCAGGTCTTGTTGAATCTGCATATTTAAACGGGTCGTCAAACAAACCCAGCTTATATTTTGCTTCAAGAATTCTTTTGCAGGCGTCATCAATTTGCGTTTGCGTTGTCTTACCTTCCTGTAAAGACTTTTTTATTGTTGTAAGAAAACCTTCGCTAACCATATCCATATCAAGTCCTGCGTTCAGGGCCAGTGCAGATACAGTTTGGAGGTCACCCATACCATGATTGATCATTTCACTAACTGAAGTATAATCCGACACTACAAAGCCTTTAAAGCCCCATTGTTTTCGCAGGAGATCAGTCAATAACCATTTATTGCCAGTTGCAGGCACCGCATCAATTTCGTTAAAAGAACTCATTACACTTCCCACACCCGCATCAATTGCTGCCTTGTAAGGAGGCAAATAATATTCATACATTTTTATGCGACTCATGTCAACGGTGTTGTAATCCCGCCCGGCTTCTGCCGCACCATACAATGCAAAGTGTTTTACACACGCCATCACTGTGTGATTACTGTTCAGATCATTTCCCTGGTAACCCTTCACCATTGCTTTTGCAATTTGCGAACCGAGATAAGGGTCTTCTCCTGCCCCTTCTGCAATACGCCCCCAGCGTGGATCACGGGCAATATCAACCATCGGAGAGTAAACCCAGCACAATCCATCTGCAGTGGCTTCTGTTGCAGCGATACGTGCACTTTTTTCTATTAATGCGGTGTCCCACGTACAGGATAAACCAAGAGGAATGGGAAAAACAGTTTTATGTCCATGAATTACATCAAGTCCGAAGAGCAAAGGAATATGCAGCCTTGAACCATTCACTGCAATTTCCTGCGCCTTGCGAATTTTATCAGGACCGGTAATGCCAAACAGCCCACCCACTGAACCTTTTCGGATCTTGTCATCCACATCTTTGCTTACAACCGAGCCCGTAACAGCGCCGCCCGGCGTTACAAGATTCAGCTGACCAATTTTTTCATCAAGTGTCATTTTGCTCATCAGGTTGCTGATGAAGGAATTCATTTTTTCATCCTGTGCCTTTACCTGGATGCATAATACTAATACAGTAAACAGGGCAAAAATTCTTTTCATTGAGGTTGATTTTATTTGTTTAGCGTAGTTATTACGTTATGTAAGTCCTTATATATTTTTGGTCAGCTTTTGAATTTTCCTGATTGTCACTTGCCTGTGGATTAGGTAGCTGCCGTGAACAGAAAACTCGCAGCTTATGGCTGGCAACTTTTCTTCACATGTGCACAGGCACAGCTGGAATGCCAGGACTCAAATAACTTATTTATTTTTTAAAAAAGGTTCAATTGCTTTTTGCCAGATAGCATATCCTTTTGCATTCATGTGCAAACTATCTTCAATAAAAATTTCGGGTTTTGGTTTATAATCTTCGGTCAGCATTAAATGGTATACATCAGCAAAGGCAGTATGTTTTTCAGTTTTCAAAAATTCCTTGATGAGTTCATTTGCTTCTTCCATTTTTGGCATAAGCCTTTCCCTGCTGGGGCTTGGTTTTATAGAGACATATACAATCTTTTCATCGGCCAGCTTTTTCCTTATCATTTCATACAAAGTTTTAAACCGCTCAAAAACTGTTTGTGCTGAAACGGTGTCGGACGCCGCAAGATCATTGTCGCCGCAATAGATCACGATTTCCTTTGGGTGATAAGGAAAGATAATATCATCTGCATAACGAATAAGATCCGGCAGCGACGACCCGCCAAAACCTCGGTTGATGATTGGATAATTTGGAAAATAATTTTGCACATCCGTCCATTTGGTGAATGATGAACTGCCAACAAAAAGGATAGCACGCTCCGGCGGCATTTGAATGCTGTCCTGTTTCTTGAATGCCTGTATATCACTCCAGAATGGAGGCTCCTGGGCAACAACAAATTGTGCGGTTAAAATGAATAAAAGAAAGAGAAAGTGTTTAGCAAGCTTCATAACGGGCGTTTTTCTTTGTACAAGGCGGATGCAATAAAAGTATTTTATTTTTGTTTGAAGTGCAAATATTTACCATGTAATATTTATTGCTTTCGAAGAATTTGCAAGTGTGATTGTTTTTACTTGGGGAGGCGGTGAAACATCCATCAAAGATTTATAATAATCTTTATCATACACGTCATCAAGGTTATCTAACGGATTAAATAATCCTGCCTGCATATCGTTTACCGGATATTGCTGACCGCTAACAGAAATATTTTTTATTGTTTGATCAAAACCATGCAAAATAAGTTGCAGGTATTTGAAAGTCGAATTGTATGTCCCTTGTTGCTCATTAAAAACAATTTCTTTTTTTGGACCATCAAATTCGATAGTTCTCCTATAATAACTTCCATTTTTATAAGAAAACGTGCTGCCATCATCTTCATAATAAATAAAAATATTTTTTTCACCGCCGTTGTAAATGTGCACGTATAGTGTGTCAGAAGGCTTATCTTTTGTTGATTGTACAAGGCTTTGCACAGGAATGATAGAAGACGCTTTTATGTAAACGGGCAGTTGATAAATGGGAAATTCTTTTGGTGTCTCTGAATTTCCATTCATGA
>DATBFI010000620.1:0-2801 GCA_036558585.1 Chitinophagaceae bacterium | reverse complement strand
CAAGTCATAATGTAAAAGATCCTTTGGAAGATCTGTTGCAATCTGTTGAAGCAATTATGATCTCTTATGCGCAGGCACTGCTCGTTGATAGAAAAAAATTAGCGGATGCACAAAATAACAATGATGCTGTAATTGCACAGGAGGTATTACAAAATGCATTTCGCACAGATACCCGTCCACTTGTGGCAGAAGCAAGATTGCGCGCAGGAGGAGCACTAAATTTCCTGGCAGTTTATCGAAACGAAAAGGTAAGAGAAAATTTGATCAAAGAAAGGGGAAGCAAAACGGTAGCGACGGGACTTTAAATTTTTGGTTGCCAGTTAGCAGTTTATAGTTATTGAATAAAATTAAGTGGGACGCAGTAAAAGTAAGACTTGTAAGGACGATGAGTTCAAATAAAAGTCAAATAGGAAATAAAATGCCCGACCTCTCTTCTCTATCGGAGGGGAGAACGAAAGGAGAGGCCGTTGTTCTGGTATTTGATGTTGGCAAGACCAATAAAAAAGTTTTGCTCTTTGATGAACAATACAAACAGGTATATGAAGAATCTGCTCAATTTAAGGAAACAGTTGATGAAGATGGATTTCCCTGTGAAGATGTTGATGCACTGACAAAGTGGGTATGGGAAAAATTCTGGCAATTCACATTAAACAAAGAGTATATTGTTCGCGGAGTAAATTTTTCTGCTTATGGTGCAAGTCTTGTTCATTTGAATGATTATTATAAACCATTTGTGCCGTTGTACAATTATCTAAAACCTTACCCGGAAAAATTAAAAAAACAATTTTACGATACTTATGGCGGAGAAAGTTTGATCACAAAACAAACTGCTTCACCGGTGCTTGGCTCACTAAATTCAGGGATGCAACTCTATCGTTTGAAATATGAAAAACCGAAAATATTTGAGCAAATAAAATACTCACTGCATCTTCCGCAATACCTGAGTTTTATTATCTCGAAAAAAGTAGCTTCAGATATTACAAGCATCGGATGCCATACCAATCTTTGGGATTTTCAGAAGAATAAATATCATGAATGGATAAAGAGAGAAAAAATTTATATAAAGCTGGCACCTATTTTTAGTGCCGATAAAATATTAAGGCGAAACGATGTTAAAACAATACCTGCGGGAATTGGCTTACATGATAGTTCAGCAGCGTTGATACCCTATCTTTCTTTCTTTAGCGAACCATTTATCTTATTATCAACAGGAACATGGAGTATTAGCCTGAATCCGTTCAATCATCAAATGCTCTCCGATTATGAATTGCACCATGATTGCCTGTGCTATCTTACGTACAAAGGAAAACCTGTTAAAGCATCCAGGCTATTTGCGGGATATGAACATGAACAGCAAACAAAGCGACTTGCAGCACACTTCAACAAGACAAGTGATTATTACAAGAGTATTGATTATGATGCAACGAAACCAGATACCAACGGGCTCTCAAAGCAATTTCAACATGAGCGAAGTTCAGCTCCGTTACAGCAGTCGCGTTTTGTACAAAGAGATTTAAATGATTTCAAGACTTACGAAGAAGCATATTATCAATTGATCGCTGATATTATCTTGCAACAGGTAAGCTCAACAAAGCTGGTGCTGCATAACACTCCTGTTAAAAAAATTTTTGTTGATGGCGGCTTTGGCAAAAATCAGATTTTCATGAATATGCTTGCTGTAGCCTTTCCTCGTATGGAAGTGTATGCTGCCAGAATTTCACAAGCCTCGGCCATGGGAGCTGCTTTGGCTATTCATAAACATTGGAACAAAAATCCGTTGCCATCAAACATTATTGAGTTAACATATTATCCTGTAGCCCACGATATTCGTTCTTTGATGTAAACATTCGACCATCCCTCTCTCGCTATTCTGAATATACTTAGTTATTATTCTGTATTGATTTTATTACCAGGTTCATCAGTTGCCCGATTTTATCAGCTTCTATCCATCTCACTACAACAACCAGGTCGTGCTCGGTATCAATTATTATGTAGTTGCCGCCAAACCCTTCGGCGGAATACACACTGCCAGGAACACCTTCCATCTTATTTTCCAGGTTCGTCCACCACATATACCCGTAGGATCTATTTGCAGGTGAGGGCTGGTGAACAGCATTGACCCATTTTTCAGAAACAAGCTGTCTCTCTTTCCATTTGCCTTTTCGTAAAAATAACAACCCAAATCTCGCCTGGTCGAGCGTATTGATAAATAAGCCGCCACCAAAATGCCCGCCACCACTTACCGACTGCATCATAATACCGTCTATGTTTACAAAAGAATTATCATAGCCATACCAACGCCATGTTGTTGATGCACCGATCGGGTCCATAATTTTTTCTTTCAGCACAACGGGCAGTGGCCTTCTCCAAATTTGTAACAATGAATAGGCTAATAAGTTAACGCGCACATCATTGTATTCGAATTGTGTACCCGGCTCTAATAGTTTTCTGTTTCTCCACTCATCAAGAGTGCCTTCTTTTGGAGGACGGTCAGCCCAGTCACATAAATCAAACATACACCCTGACCAGTCTGAGCTTTGATTTAACAAATGCTCCCAGGTGATCTTTGAATTATGCTCTCCTTCAAATGCATCGTCCCACACGTATTCATTTACCCTGTCACCTACACTTTTGATCAATCCTGCATCTACAGCAACACCGGCAACTGTAGAAAGATAGCTTTTCGTAACGCTGAAAGTCATATCCACTCTTTTTACATCTCCCCATTGAGCAACAATATATCCGTTCTTTACTATTATCCCTGCAGGCCCGCCCCTCTGTTTTACAGGCCCGGTTATTTT
>DATBFI010000619.1:0-14212 GCA_036558585.1 Chitinophagaceae bacterium | reverse complement strand
CTGTTCACATCATAATAAGCTGCTGCTTTTCTGCCGTTGAAATTAAATGTGAACTGCGTATAATTAGCCCTGTCACTCCATTTTCCTTCAGTTGATTTAAGTGCTTTTGTAAGGTCGTTCAGTAATTTTTTATCAATATTGTTTTCACCTGCAAAAGTGGCTGTACTTAAGGCAACTAAGAATGCGGTTGCAAAAATTATCTTTTTCATTTTTTTAAATTTTGTTCCTTCCGGATAGTTATTGAATAATTGATTTATTCTTATGATTCAAAACTCGTGACTATTAGAGTTAACAAGTGTTAAACCGCTGATGAGTGGCATACAACTTTCATAACTGGTTTAAAAAAATGACTGTTGTTTTTAAAGCTTCTGGTACCACTTCACAATGCTTCAGTAAAACTGTTCGTTTCTGAACAAGAAGTGTTCTCTAATGATACAGATACCTGATATTCTTAATTTTTCTGCGCTAAAAAGTATTCGTATTTAACAAGAATTATCTGATCGTCATTGCATAAATCAAAAGGCATAAAACAATAACAGGTGCTCTTTTCTCAGAACACCTGTTATTATATTTTAAAAGAGGTGGTGTAGTTGATGTGCTGCTATCATTTCAAATAAACAGTTAAAAAAAGTTAGTGTTTTATTATACCTCTTTCTATTTAGAGGAACCTACTCGCGTCGGCAATGAGGATAAAGTGAACAGCACATAATATAGCTGTCAGAAGAGTGCAGATGTTAACAAACAAAGCGAAATCGAAATCATTAATATAATCAGAACCTTTTCAATAGCGCTTCTTTCCTGCTTCGTGATACATTCACCGAGGAACCGTCGCTCATAACAACATAACCCCCTTCACCGCGTACATATTTTGTTACTTCATTAAGATTAACAATATAGGAATGGTGCACGCGTACGAAATAAGAAAAATTCTGCAGTTGCTCTTCTACTTCCTTTAAAGTTCTGCAGGCAACTATTTTAGTTTTATTTTTAAGAAAAACATGTGTGTAATTATCATCTGCTTCACAACGTAATATTTGATCTGCGGGAATTAATTCAAAGCCCTCTGAAGTAGGAACAGCAATTTTTTTAAAACCCCCGTCTTTGTGATGCACCTGGTTTAACAGCATTTGAAATTGTTCCGCCGCCGGCAATTTTTTCTGTGTCTCCACTTTATGCACTGCGGTCATCAGTTCTTTTGGATCGATCGGCTTTAGCAAATAATCCAGAGCGCTAAAGCGGATCGCTTTGATGGCATACTGATCATAACTGGTTGTGAAAATAATTGCAAATGGAATTTCTTCGAATTGTTCCAGCAATTCAAATCCATTCATGGCGGGCATTTCAATATCAAGAAAAACAAGAGCCGGTTTTAATTTTTCAATGGTTTCCAGTGCGGCTTTTGCTGAACGACATTTATCAAGAATCTGCACTTCAGGACAATATTCTTTTAACAGGATACTTAATGTATCGAGACAATGGACTTCATCGTCAACAAGAATTGCTTTAATCATAAATAACGGGGATTTTAATAATGACTTCGGTACCCGCAGCGCTGCCATCCGGAAGCGCTAAATCGCTTATCGTGATATAATCAATCCACACTTTGTTTCGTTGTAACCGTGCAATACGATCGGCCGTAATGCGTAACCCCATTGATTTGTGGGCCGCCACAGATTTACTTTTTAATTCCGATGCTTTCTTCCGACCAATACCATTATCTGTGATCCTGCAATAAATCATCCCGTCTTCAGGAAATAATTTTATTTCAAGAAAACCTTTTTCTTCTTTATGCATTAACCCATGCCATATTGCATTTTCTGCATAAGGCTGAATAATAAGCGGCGGCACTTTAATAACCGATTCATCAATATCTTCATCAACAATAATCCTGTATTCGAATTGGTGATCGAATCGCACTGCTTCGAGTTCAAGATATAATTGCAGAGCTTCCAGCTCACTTTCTAAAGTAATAAATGGTGCCTGCGAATTTTGAAGGATCAATCTTATAAGCCTTGAAAATTTTGTGAGATATTCCGATGCTTCGCTGCTTTGTTTTTTAAGAATAAAACGATTAATAGAATTAAGAGAATTAAAAATAAAATGCGGGTTCATTTGTGCACGGAGGGCCTGCATTTCAAGTTCGGTTGTCTGTTGTTGTAGTTCTGCTTTTGTTCGTTCACTTTCTAGTTTCTGGATTTGTAATTCATTTTCTGCACGTTCACGGTTATATGCTTCATTTTTTCGTTTAAGCATTATAATTCGAATAATAATAAAAGCCAGCAGAATTACTATTATTGAAATACTAATTGCGATTTTTTTATTTAATAATTCTTTTTGAAGAGCAAGCTGCATTTGAAGTTGCTCTCTTTCATTTGCAGATTGTTGCTTAAATAAAGATAGTTGCCGAATATAACGTACATTAAGTAGTGAATCCTTCATGGCTGCATATTGCAGGTAATACTTATAGGCACTGTCAGCACTTCCGAGCCGATCATAAATACTCCACATTAAACCAGTACCATCGCGGATATATTTTCTTGCATTGGTTTGTTTTGCCATAAATAAAAGTCTTCGGGCATAGTCAAGAGCGCTGTTAAATTCGCTTTTACCGGCGTACGCCTTTCCTGTATTGAGTAATACTCTCATTAAATAGGTGAGATTATTACCCCAGCTAAAAAATCTCATCGGTTCAGAAAAATTTGCCAACGCCTTATCGTAATTCTTTTGTCGCAGGTATAGTTCGCCAAGACTTTCAGTAGCTGACATTAATAATTCTTTTCTTGCATTGAAATCTTTCTCGTTGGCTTCGTAAAATGTAAAGACCTGGTCCAAATAAAATTTTGAGGAATCAAAACTCTCCAAACAAAAATATACTTCACCAATGTGTAATTTAGCAATCATTGCTAAAGAACAGAACGAACAAATTTGTGATGTGGAGTGGTTACCTGTTAATGAGCTTGCCTGCTGATAATATTCAAGGGCTGTTTGATAATCTTCGACATTTTGATATAATCTTCCCATGCCCAATAATGAAAGGAAAAAAAACTCCTGGTCATTATCTTTTTTGGCTTCTTTTAAACTTTTAACACACAGTTCAAATGCCTTTTCATAGAGACCACTTTCTTCGTAGTTGAGAGCGAGAAAAAAAAGAATTCGATTACTTCCACGAACATCTTTTGATTTCTTGAATAGTTCATCCGCTTTTAATAATGCCCTAGTGGCATATTGGAAGTTACTTTGTGCATAAAGTGAAAGCCCGAGATAAAGATAAGCCTCTCCTAAACGGGCTGCAGGCAATTCGCTTTCAGCATTACTGATAGATAAACGCAAATTTTTTTCTGCTGACCTGTAATCAGCTCTTTGCCCAAACGAAAGCCCAATAACAAAAAAAGCTTCCGACACCCCTTTGGCATACTGAATATTATTTGATTCGCTCAATGCCTTATAAGAATAGAACAGCGCGGAGTCCGTCTGTGTCTCCTGATAGATTGCGCCTAATTTATTCAGACAATCAACCCTTGCACTATCACGCAACAAAGGCAAAAGTTTCGTCAAACTATCAATTTTTTCTTGTTGCGTAAAAGCATTTATGCGAAAGAGAAACGATAAAACAATAACTATAACATGGCGTTTCTTGAACAGCGTGTTTGGTCTATCAAAAGCAGTTGACCTGTAACTATGTGCCTTTACAGGCATAGGGAAAGATTGTTTTTTAAAGTTACTCATTATTTGTTCCGTTACATAGCTTCATGTAAACTAACTAAACAGTAATTGCTTAGATACCCCGGCTGAGTAAAATGCAGCAGCGATGGGTACTTTGCAGAAGTAAGTAAGTAGTTGAAGATGATCAATGTGTCTCTCAACAAAATAATAAAGCCACGCGATGCGCGGCTTTTGCTCAAGATCTTGTTACAAGTTATTTGGAGCTTAATTCCTTATTATACATAAGCAATTCACTCCAGCTACTTTCTACTTATTTTTGAAGACCTTCAGTGAAACTGCCATATGAATCATCACCATTTGCTGCATTATATCTTGCCTTGAAAGGCTTCATGAAACTCGAATCTCTTTCTTTCCAGCCTTGTTTATACCTGGTCACAATCAGGTATTGCGCAGGACCAGATGCACTCGATTCATAAACGGCTACACTCTGATTGCCCAACTCCCATGCTTTTTTAGCTTTCCTTATCATATTTTCAATTTCACCGCATACCGGCAGGAGAAATTAAAAAGCCGCTGATACTATCAACGGCTTCTTTTCTTAAAAAGCAAATAAACACTCAATTTTGGAAGAAGTAACACATTATGTGGCGCAAGTAACATATTAATTACTTACTGTTACAGCCTCGTTCCCTATTTTAATTGACACTTAATTAATGTTAGATTGACAATTAAAATGTTATTAATAAAAAGGAAGAAAAATCTGAATTAGCAATTCAAATTCATATTCCACAGATCAAGCGCATACTTATTAAATTGTATTGTAAAACCGGAAAGTAAATCAGGGACTTTTCAAGACGTGATCTTAAATGTTATCCTCGAACAAATCTTTTCTTCTCCGGTCTTACATTTTTCAAACTGAGTTCACCTGTACAGCCGGGAATTTATTTATGAACAGCGGCGAAGTGATGTGTTTTAAGGAATTACGGCTGTCACCAACGAACTATCAAATAGATTTTATGCAATTGTATACTAACTCATTGGATATTACAGGAGTCGGTAAGATTTATGATAATAATGCTTTAGAAAGCGAGGTGTACTAAAACGAATTTAAAAAATTTATCTATCAACACAATCAGAATAAAATCTGGCAGAAAATGATAATAAAAATTTTAATCTGCAAACCATTGGATAGCATGAACAAAGTTGTAAATTTATTTTTCTGATTGTTTGCGTCTGGATAGGACTTCGTTTGCTGCACCATAGTAACCTCTTAGTATAATATTTAGGAACTAACTCTCAACTTACACCCATGTCACTGCCTGATACACTCTTCAGCAGTGCTAAAAAACATAATACATAAGAAAGCCGTACATCGGGGTTATGAAAGCATCTAACCCACGAAAAATTCGTTTTGAAAAGCTTTAAAGGAGGATCCATTATGAAACCACACACATCGCCTCACATCAACAAAAAAAGAAAATCTATTGAATTTTATGTGCACAACGAGTGTGCATCACAAATTTCACTGTCAGGAAGTTTTAACCACTGGGCACAGGATGTTTTGCTTATGGAGCATGGTAAAAATGGTTTGTGGAAAATAGAGATACCTATGCTACCGCGGGGCAGGTATAGTTATAAATTTTTTGTTGATGATAAAATGTGGATGGAAGATGTGGAGAACCCTTATCGTGAGCCTGATGGCTTAAGTGGTTTCAATAGTATATTAATTGTGGAAAGATAAGTGCATGTTAGAATACTGCTTCCATAATGTTCATCTTATTGATACTGAATTCTTACCATAGCTATTCAAAAATTTAATGTTGTCTTCAGCAACAAAATCAGAGCGCCGGGCCATTATCTGGTATTAAAGCTGATTTAAAAATAAAAATACCTTCTCTACTGTTTCATGCGATGAAGCTAAGTAACCCTTCACTGCTGCAGCATGCATTTTTGCATCAGTACCGTTTCAAGTATACTACTTTTTTGATAAAGTCTGCAATCAACTTTTATAAATGTATCTTTAACGTTAAACTTAAACTAAATGCAGAGAAGGAAATTTTTAAAGAATTCATCTGTTGCAGGCTTAACCATATCATCGCTTTTTGCAGTAAATGAACCTGCGCAGGCCCGGCCCAAAAATGAAAACACTCCAGCCGATTCATTTGAGTTGAACGAAGTAACTATAGATGAGCTTCAACAGAAAATGCAGTCGGGAAAATATACTTCAAGAAGCATAACGGAAATGTATTTAAAGCGCATTGAGACCATAGATAAAAGTGGGCCTAAGCTAAATTCAATTATTGAATTAAATCCTGATGCTCTTTCTATTGCAGATGCAATGGATGCAGAACGGAAAGCAGGTAAAGTGCGTGGGCTGATGCATGGTATTCCAGTTCTTATAAAAGACAACATTAACACCGGCGATAAAATGATGACAACTTCGGGAGCTCTCGCACTGGAAGGTAATCACGCAGCAAAAGATGCTTTCATCATAAAACAATTACGAGCAGCCGGTGCTGTCTTGCTTGGTAAAACAAATCTTAGCGAGTGGGCAAATTTTCGTTCTACAAACGCCTGCAGCGGGTGGAGCAGCAGGGGCGGTCAAACAAAATGTCCCTACATTTTAGATAGAAATACTTCCGGCTCTAGTTCCGGTTCAGGTGCTGCAGCAGCAGCCAATCTATGCTCAGTGGCAATTGGTACAGAAACAAACGGATCAATTGTATCTCCCTCTTCTGTTAACGGGCTTGTGGGTGTAAAACCAACTGTTGGCTTATTAAGCAGAAGTGGTATTATTCCCATTTCAGCAACCCAGGATACAGCAGGTCCTATGACAAGAACAGTGAAGGATGCAGCTATTTTATTAGGCGCTTTAACAGGTGTGGATGAGGAAGATGCGACCACCAATGAAAGTAAAGGAAAGACGGTGAAAGATTATACTATATACCTGGATGCAAATGGATTAAAAGGTAAACATATCGGGATTGAAAAAGCTTTTCTTGATGGCAATAAACAGGTGGTTGACGTGTATAAAGAAGCAATAGAGATTTTAAAAAAACAGGGAGCAGGGGTTGTGGAGATAGAATTACAAAAACATTTGCCTGATATTGATGCATCAGAATTCAATGTGCTGAAATACGAATTCAAAGATGGTGTAAATCGTTATCTCAGCCAGGCGAACGCAAAAGTAAAAAATTTAAAAGATGTGATTGAGTTTAATAAACAAAATGAAGCATTGGCCATGCCTTTCTTTAAGCAGGAAATTTTGGAAATGTGTGAGGCCAAAGGAGATCTTAACAGCAGTGAGTATAAAGAAGCATTATACAAAACACTAGGCATACGACAGGTAATCGATGATATTATAAGTGATAATAAACTTGATGCAATCTGTGGGGTAACCAGTGGACTTTCCTGGTGTATAGATCTGATCAATGGTGATTATGATACCGGATTTTCATTTTCGTCTCCTGCAGCGTTGGCTGGATATCCGCATATAACAGTTCCGATGGGTACGATACATAACCTGCCGATCGGTTTATCTTTTGTAGGTAGTGCCTACAGCGAACCGCAACTATTTGCTCTTGCTTATGCTTACGAGCAGGCGACCAAGAAAAGAATGCCTCCGGCTTTTTTAAAAACCAGCATACCGGAAAAAGTATAATGCTTTTCACCGTATAGTTCGCTGCTTCCAATTGTTTAGTTTATGATAATCTGTATTATACAGGTGGGAAACAAATCACTAATAAAATTGTTTCTTTGAAATAAAGAGAGGTTTAAGATTTTTTCTTTTTATACACCCATTCCCAAACATCTCCATCTTCGGGATCATTTACTATGCCCGAAAATTCAAATTCATTCTTCTCCAAAATTCTGGTAGAGAAATTTTTTTGAGGTAATGTTCTGGCAGTTATCTTAATAGCGGGATCTGTTTTCAGAGCCAATTCGACAAGAAGTTTACAAATTTCCGTTCCAATTCCCTTTTGCCTGTAGGGCTCAAAAGTTCCATATGCAATTTCCACAACGCCATTATTAGGTGGTCCTTTAAATGCAGCACTGCCAACCAGAATTTTATTTTGCTTCGCATAATAGCCGATCCATGGTATTTTATATCCTACTTTCTTAAAAAAGTCAATAGTCAAATAAATGGTTTCGCGGCATAGGGGATCATCCACAAAATGCTTATTGTCTTCAATCCGCTCGTTAATCGGAATCAAATACATTTGGATGTTTTAACAGATAACAAATTAAAAGCGCTCATCTTTTCTTTAATTGATTTCTCCTTTGAATGGTGTTGCTCATAATATGGTGAGAATTTGTCATGATTCTTCAAACACGGTTTCAAATATTTTATGCATCCCCTGGATTGTAGTTGGTTTAGTGAAATAACTTGCTGCACCCAGATCAAGCGCCATCTTTTTATAACCTCTTCCATCACTGGTAGAGTATATAATAACAGGAATATCTTTTAAGGCCTCATCCTTTTTAATTAACCTTAGCAGATCAATACCATTCATTACCGGCATATTTATATCAAGAAATATATAGTTTACGGATTCCTTCAATAAGAAATCAAATCCATCTTGTCCATCATACGCCGAAAAAAAATCGATAGCCGGATTGTACCTGTGTAATTCCTTTTTAAATATCTCATGTTCATCTTTATCATCGTCGATAAGAAGCACGCGTTTTACCATGGGTCAAATTTATATTAAAACAGCATATGCCAATCACAGAAACATTCATTAATTGAAAACAATGGTTTAATTATTGTGACAAATCCCTATATGAATCAGAATGAATTAAAACTAACCATTGAGCAATTAAAAGCACAAATAGAAGCAGGAGAAAAAGATTATGCCAATGCCCTTATCACGAAGAAAGACTATAATACTTTAAAAAATATCAGGAATAAAATCGCTGATTTAAAGAAGAAACTAAAGGAACTGGATACTATAAAAAGTAAATAAAGGTTCAAGTGCTTTTTAAATCTATGAAAACAATTATAAAAAATGTGAAAATAATTTCCCGTATAATAGCTTCCTTTTGATTGACTATAATTGATGTTTACGGAGACTGTAAACAGATCACCAATCTCTTTTTAATTTGATTTTAATTTTATATTAAGGTCTCCTCAGACTATAAATCCTAATAGTAAATAATTTTGCGATCGGATTTAATCCAATATCTCTTCCCTACAGCTTTATGGAACTTTAGTCACAACACCTAAGCCGTTTAATTCAATTTATTTATTGTAATGAAATTAATTAAAGATGAATATTTTATTGTTCTTTATTGGCATTTGTATCGGAGTTCTTGCTATGAGTATTATGAGGATCAATAAAAGGGAAAATCTGGATGAGTTAATTAAATAAAAAGAGAACCCTGTTTGTGAATCTTCTCAGCTGAATAGTTGCACCTCCTTTTAAAAGGGGTGACTAAGTGGAAAATAATTGCCTTATAATCCGGGAAAAATTTCAAAGAGTCAAGTTTTTTTTCTCGCTGCTACCAATATAATTACTCCTGCTGCCACGGCTACTCCGCCAGCATATACTGGCCATCCAATTGTTTTATTTTCCTTTTTATTTACTTCAAGAGGACCGGCATCTATTACTTTTTCTTCTTTAGTAAAACTAAAACTACGAAAGACAAGCATCAAAATGCCCGCTATAATTAATACAATTCCAAAAGCTTTCATAATCGTTTAATTTAAAAGTGAATTATTTATTATTACTTCAGCGGAATCTTCATTTATTTGACCCAAGCATTTAACACTTAACGAATGAAGAAATCGCCATTTTAGGATGGCGATTCAAAAAATAATAGGGATATATGTATAGGTGATTGCCGGAAGAATACGGTAAATTCTTTCAACTACTTACCGAAAATTTTAGCGCCAAAAATGATTACGATCAGGAAAAGAACCAGGAAAATAAAAAATAATATTTTGGCAATTGAAGCGGCGCCTGCCGCAATACCGGTAAAGCCAAAAATTGCTGCTATTATAGCAATTATAAAAAAGATAGCTGCCCATTTAAGCATAACATATGATTTTAGAGAGTACTAAATTATTATCTTATATAATTTTCATGCCAGTATGTCCCATGATTCTGATACAATTATTTTCTCCTGATTTTTCACGGTTTACGAACGCTGTAAAAGAATATATCCTAAAATTTTAATTCGGATCTGCTTTTATTTTTTTGTTTATTGATTATTGTAAAAGCAGCAAATCCGAGCACACAGCCTGCAACTACCCATGGTAAGTACTTTTTCGTACCATCTTTAGGTGGCACATACAATACGCCGTTGACATCTGCAACGGCAGGCTCTTTTACATAACGACCCCGCGCCGGAATTGCTTTTTCTTTAAAATGTTCATGCAAATTGTGCAATTGTTTCCTCATCTCTTTTCCATACATGGGGCGACCATGACCCGTAGCGACTATTTCAGGAGTGAGTACTAATAATTTTTTCACTGAAACATTTGCCGCATCCCAATCATAAGTAAAATACATAGGTGGTCCTGATAATTTTTTTGTCTGCAGTATTACTGAGAGTGCAGATTGCTGGTTGGTAGTAACAAAAGCATCACCTGCAATCAACACTTTATCCTTTTCGCGAAAAAGACTAATATGGCCAGGTGCATGACCAGGCGTGTGCAGATATCTCCATTCTTTTAAAGCAGGCACGGAGCCGTCCTCAGGCAACGCTAAAACCTTTGTCTGAAGGTTAATGGGTTTGCTCGGATAAATGAAAGATAACCATGCCATAAAACCGCCTCCAACCGATGGATCAGGTGGGGGATAATTCGATTTACCCGTCAGGTAAGGGAGTTCGAGATAATGTGCATACACGGGCACATTCCATTCTGTTGCTAATTTTAATAATGAACCCACGTGATCAAAATGTCCATGTGTAAGAATAATACATTCGGGTTTACTTTCTTCCCCAAAGAGCCCGGCTGCCATTCTTTTTATTTTCTTTACTGAAGTTTTAAGCCCCGCATCTATCAATACCCAATTTTTTTCAACTGTATCCTGTACCATATAAACATTTACAAAAATGTCTTTCATACCCCAAACATGAGGAGCTACATCAAAATAAAAATTCCCTTTCCCGTTTTTCATTGTGCTGTTTATTAATTAAAGCACTACAAAAAAATAATGCCATAAGACAACTAAAAAACTATTCCGTTAAGACACAAACGAATCCCATTCGGTTAAAATAGTTCCAACACATGCCAAAATCTTCAACTGGTATGCAACAAAATATTCGGTTGTTTTGTTTATTCAGGTTATGCTTCCGCTCGTAAACATTTTTTGGTTTAGAAGAGACCTGCGCTTGTATGATAATGCAGGATTGTATCACGCATTAAAAAGTAATAATCCTGTTGTGCCTGTATTTATTTTCGATAAATATATTCTTGATGATCTTGAAGATAAGAAAGACAGGCGTGTTGAATTTATCCATACAGTGCTTGAAGAAATGCAGCAGCAATTAACAGCAAAAGGATCGGGCATTGAAGTATATTACGGATCTCCAAAAGATGTGTACACAACTTTGTTGAAAAGATATAAGATTGAAAAAGTTTTCACAAACAATGATTACGAACAGTACGCCATTGACAGGGATGAAACGATTAAGGATCTTTTGAAAGGAAACGGCATAAAATTTTATTCTTATAAAGACCAGGTTATTTTCGAAAAAGATGAAATTAAAAAAGACAATAATACACCATACACTGTATATACACCATATAGTAAAAAATGGAAAGCAACGGTGAATGATTTTTATTTGAAAAGTTACCCTGTCGGGAAATATTTTTATAACTTTTACAGGCAACCACCTGTTACAATTCCAGCTTTAACTGATATTGGATTTG
Organism: Chitinophagaceae bacterium; assembly: GCA_036558585.1. Lineage (GTDB taxonomy): Bacteria > Bacteroidota > Bacteroidia > Chitinophagales > Chitinophagaceae > DATBFI01. Next base: position 2,667 of record DATBFI010000619.1, on the reverse strand, counting down.
AAAAAACGCACGAATCATTTCCTGCCAAACAAATAAGCAAGGACATTTTGCAACATTATAATGAGCGGCGTGATTATCCTTATATAAATGGTACCAGCAGGCTAAGTGTGCATTTGCGTTTTGGAACTATTAGTATTCGTCAACTTACACGTATTGCGCTCAAAATAAGTGAAACCTATTTAAATGAATTGATATGGCGGGATTTTTACCAGATGATCCTGTGGCAATTCCAGGGTGTAAGGAATGGAGAGAATTGTAAAAAAGAATTTGACCATATCCGTTGGCGCAATAACGAGAAAGAATTCAAAGCGTGGTGCGAGGGTAAAACAGGTTATCCGATTGTTGATGCAGGAATGCGGGAATTAAATACAACAGGTTTTATGCATAACCGGTTGCGCATGATCACGGCATCATTTCTTACAAAACACTTATTGATTGACTGGCGCTGGGGAGAAGCGTACTTCGCAAAAAAATTATTGGACTATGATTATGCATCCAACAATGGCGGTTGGCAATGGGCAGCAGGAAAAGGTTGTGATGCTGCTCCATACTTTCGGGTGTTCAATCCAACTTTGCAAGCAGAAAAATTCGATAAAGATTTACGGTATATAAAAAAGTGGATACCCGAACTAAAGAGCTTTGATTATCCTAAACCTATTGTTGAGCATGATTTTGCACGAAAAAGAGCATTAGAAACATATGGCAAAGCTCTACGGGTATAATTGATACTGATAGATTCTGCCTAAATTTTGCATTAAGATTAATGGGTGTAATTATTGTGTTGTCTTTTGCAAATAGTAAACTCTAATATTTTTCACTTTGAGTATACAAAAATTTATCTTTTTCAATAATTTTTTTCAAAGCGAGACAATTATTATTTTAATTGGTTTACTTGCGGGTGTGTTATCTGCCTTGTCTATGTTGCCACAGGTTATTAAAACATTGAAGGAGAAGAAAGCAGACGATGTGTCACCCGGAATGCTGATAGTACTTATTACAGGACTCGCTGTATGGGTTTTTTATGGCGCGTTAAAACATGACTTGCCCATAATGCTTACAAATGGATTTTCTTTACTGCTTAACCTGTTTATGTTATTCCTGAGATGGAAATACGCAAAACGCTAATGCTATAGGTTGCAAATGAAATTTGTTTCTACCTGAACAGGAATTGCTATTGAGGAAATATTCCCACAGTTTTTGCTGTCAATACCAATTTACACCATGATTTAGAAGAAATCGTTTATAAATAATATCTAAATTGAGATAACTTAAGTGATTTAGAATACTCGTGAAAAGATGCTTAAAGCCTGCGACATAAAAAAATTTAAATAAGAAAATCTATATGAATCAATCATGGCCCTTCTATGCCCGCCTTGCCTTAATTCTTTTTACTATCTTCTTAATAATGTATGGTATTTATATCGGGCAAGATATTCTTCTGCCTTTCGGTTTTGCTTTTTTGATTGCTGTACTGCTGCAGCCTATTGAAAAGTTTTTTCGTCGGTTTAAAATACCTCGCGTAATAGCAATACTTATCGCCATTTTCACGGCATTTATTTTTTTATTTGCTTTAGTTACTTTTATTTCTCATCAAATCAGTTCATTTGTAAATGATGTCCCGGCGATACAGAAAAATCTTACTCATTTCTTCAACGATGTTCAAACCTGGATCAATGAAACTTTTCACTTTAGCAAACAGCAGCAACAGCAGGTACTTGATAAGGCCAGGCAAGAAAATGGCAAAACGGCTGCTACTGTTATTGCTACCAGCACATTAAGCATGTTAACGGCTTCACTGTTGTCACTTACACTTGTTCCCATTTATGTTTTTCTTTTTCTTTATTACCGGAATCATTTATTCATGTTTATTATCCATCTTTTTAATGAAAAGCATGCATCAAGTGTATCAAAAGTTATTATGGAAATAAGATCAGTAGTGCAGCATTACGTAACAGGATTACTTATTGAAACTTCATGTGTTGCAGTGCTGAATTGTGTCGGGTTGCTGCTTATAGGTGCCCCTTATGCAATTCTTTTAGGAATAATTGGCGCCATATTAAATTTAATTCCTTATATCGGCGGTTTAATTGCAGTGGCGTTGACCGGAATTATTGCTCTTGTCAATACCGGAGATGCATATCTAATGTTAGCGTCCATTGGAGTGTATCTGGTCGTTCAATTTATTGATAACAATTTTTTCGTTCCACGCATCATTGGCTCCAGTGTTCAGCTAAATGCTCTTGTTTCCATAGCTGCAGTGTTGATCGGTGGCGCACTTTGTGGTGTCGGCGGAATGTTTCTAAGTCTTCCTTTTATGGCAATCTTTAAGGTTATTTGTGATCACGTGAATGATCTGAAGCCGTGGGGCATGTTGTTCGGAGATGCGGAACAGGCAAGGTGGAGACTATTAAAAATTCCTTCAATGAAACCCATAAAGAAAAGAGAAAGTTCGAAGGAAAATATCCGGAAAAAAGCAGGATAAAACATAAACACTTATCATGAAAGAGAAATAGCTCTGTTCATTTTTTTTACCTTCTCTATCCAAACTTGTGTCTCATTTACGAGTACCTGAACAATATTTTGCTTACCGGCCTTGAAAGCATGATCTGCTCCCTCTATCTTTAACAATTCAGCATTTGGAAGCGAGGAGCATACAGATTCTATTAA
>DATBFI010000618.1:0-9182 GCA_036558585.1 Chitinophagaceae bacterium | reverse complement strand
TTCCGATGCCGGAAGCGTTGCACCTAATTTATGATATGCTTCTCCAATTCCCATTGGAAAAGATGATGCTTTTACGCAAGCAACCTTGATGTCTTTATCAATAAAATATTTTTCTGTTGCCATATATTTAATATTTGGTTGAGATCATCAATAAATGTTTAAGCCACGAAGGCTCGAAGCGTTAAGTGAGACGTTTTTTCTCTTTTTCCTGCATTTCCTTTACCCTGAATTTTACAATTTTTGTGATCAGATCAAAGGGCATAGGCTTATCAATCGGAAATTGAATAGCGCCTTTTGAAAATTTATAGTCTGCTAATTGATCCTGGAAAATCTTTATACCCGATGCTGTCGGATAAAATCCAATATGTTTTTCATAGGCAGCATAATACACCAGTATCCCATTTAATCTTGATGCAGGCATGTTATAGCTGATCACATCTTCGGCCTGTGGTGCAGCGGCCTTGATAGTTTTTCTTACCTCCTGCAAAATTTTTTTTGTGCCTGCAGGAAACGCAGATATATATTCATCTACTGTTTTAAATTTTATGTGTGCAGCCTTCATTTTTTTATTTAATTTATTGTAAATGTTATTGCTGGTTGTATGCCTTCTCCAAAGCAGGGATGTCAATCTTTTTCATTTGAAGCATTGCATGCATAACTCTTTGTGATTTTTTAGGATCACGATCACTCAGGAATTTGCTCAAAACAACAGGCACAACCTGCCATGATAAACCAAATTTATCTTTCAGCCAGCCACAAACACTTTCCTGTCCGCCTTCCACAAGTTTTTTCCAATAATAATCTACCTCTTCCTGGGTTTCACAATTCACAACAAATGATAAAGCTTCAGTAAAAGTGAAGTTATGTTCATGGGCGCTGTCCATAGCCGCAAACCACTCGCCATTGAGTTCGAAGTCTGCAAATGCAATGGTTCCTTCCTTATCCGGTCCCTGGTTAGCTCCATACCTGAATATATTTCCAATCTTTGAGTTTTTCCCGCCGGGTCCTGCGGAAAATATTGAGGTATAGAAATTGATCGCCTCTTCAGCTTTGCCGCACACTTTGCCAACAAACATCATTGAAGGAACGATCCTCTGTTTTATTTCTCCCATAGACAAAATCAATTGCCAGGAAACGCCATATTTATCCTGCACCCATGCATATTTATCACTGAAAGGATATTTATCGAGCGGCATCAGCACCGTACCTCCTGCAGACAATTTATCATACAATTCAATTACTTCACTTTCTATTTTAGAGTTTGCAAAAAAAGATATTGAAGGATTGATCTTAAATACGGGCCCGCCATTTAGCGCCACAAATTCATGATCTTCAATCTCGAATGCTGCCGTCATTACAGATCCTTTTGGTCTTCCCGAGGCTTTTGCGCCTTCCTCATCATAACGGGCAACGCCTTTCTTTTTCGCGTTTTTAAAAACAGAGCAATAAAAATTTACTGCATCTTCAGCCTGGTTATCAAACCAAAGAAATGGTGTTATCTTTTGCATACGGTAAGTTTTTAATTTTTAGAAATGCAATACTGTTGATGCCAGCGCAGGTGCTGTCATCGTGTTTTGTTTTGATGTACAAACCTAATATCATTCTAAAAAAATTAAGGGGTGCAGATACGGCAATCTAAGGACGTAAATGCGACCATAAAAACAAAATAGCGTTTTTAAAGAAAATAATACCTTAAGGCGACGTCGTTACTCTTTTCGCTTGAAACTGATTAACCGGTTTGTTGCAAGATATACCAGCGACATCACACATACAATTATCAGCGCTATTCTTAGGTAAGTTGCGGTTGATATGGATACGCCGGCTCCTGTTGCAATCGCAATATAAGCCGCAAGACAAGCAGGACATTTCGGCAAAAGCGTTAGAGCTACAGAAGGGATCATTAATTTAATAATGTTAAGACAGCGCTGAATAAATGTCGCCGGTTGCTGATTGCCATTTGCAATTCCATTTTTAAAATCCGGACAAGGAATTTTTACTTTTCATTTACGCTTGCTTTTATATATTGTAATAAATTAGCCGAATCATAATACAATTCATAATTCATTTTATACAATTCATGGTACATTTATAACATCCTTTCCTTATTGCTTTTTGCGCTGTTGTTTATGTTCCGGTTTTGGTTTTCAAATAAATAAACAAATATGCATACTCAAAATATCGATTGGCCGCAGAAGAAACGCGAATTTCATAATCATCATTTTGATTCTACCATCTGGAATGATTTTAAGTTTAGAAGCAACGATATAATAATAGCTACTTACGCAAAATCAGGCACTACATGGGTACAGCAAATTGTTTCGCAGCTCATCTTTAACGGGGCAGAAGATCTTGAAGTTGCAGAAATGTCGCCCTGGCTCGATCTTCGTGTGCCTCCAAAAGAAGTGAAGTTGCCGGCCCTTGAAGCGCAGCTTCATCGCAGGTTTATCAAAACACACCTGCCTGTTGATGCTCTCGTATTTTCTCCGGAGGTCAGGTATATTTATATTGGCCGTGATGGCAGGGATGTTGTGTGGAGTATGTACAATCATCACGCAAACGCAAATGATTTGTGGTACCAGGCGCTTAACGACACGCCGGGCAGGGTAGGACCCCCGATTGAAAAACCTGTTGAATCAATCGTTCAGTATTTCAATGAATGGCTTGATAAAGATGGTTATCCTTTCTGGCCTTTTTGGGAGAACATCCAATCATGGTGGAACATAAGACATTTGCCCAATGTGCTTTTGCTCCATTTTGCAAAACTGAAAGAGGATATGCCGCATGAAATAAAAAGAATTGCGGAGTTTCTTGAAATTGATATCGATCCTGCAAAATGGAAAGATATCCTCGAACATTGCAGCTTTGATTACATGAAAAAACATTCGATCAAATCCGTGCCGCTTGGTGGTGCGTTCTGGGATGGCGGTGCTGAAACCTTTATTAATAAAGGAACAAATAACCGCTGGAAAGAAATATTGCCTAAAAAAGACAGTGATCACTATGAAAAATTATGTGAAGAACATCTTGGAAAAGAAGCAGCGAGATGGCTAAATACGGGCGAATTATAAAGCCTGCCATTTTAATTTTTGATTTTTAAATTGCACAGCTATTCTTAGAATGGCTGTTTGCATTTGTATAACTGCATATAACCAAAAACTCTGTATATATTTAGCATGCAAAAGGGAATTAATTATAGCAGTATCCTGTCTTAACCACTCAGCTATGAGAAACAGTATCTTTTTGTTAACCGTTGTTTTTTTACTTTTTTCCTGTACACAACCATTTAAAAAATTTACAGACTTTGTAGCTCCACGCGATAAATCAATCACAGCTGCTAATGCATACACACAACTTTTTTTGGATAGCGGTGCAATGGAAAAATTTATTGTTACACATGCACTAAATGATAGTTTAGCCAATCGTATGCGGAGTTTTTATAATTCCCGCAACTATGAGTATGGATGGTTCTTCAGGGATGGAATTGCTGATTATGCCTCTACTTTCCTGGAAATGCAGAATGATTACATAAGCTACTCGGGAGACAGTACATTATATAATCCCCAATTATCCCGATTGTTTGATTCCGCCAGCAGCACGAACCATACATTTAATGCTTCCGATAGCAATATTTTAAAAACAGAGCTAATGCTTTCGAGCCAGTTCTTCCGCTATGCAAGGCGGGCTTACCAGGGCAGTAATCAACTCGATGCCAAAGAACTAGAGTGGTTTATCCCGAGAAAAAAAATTGATGTAGTGGCACTGCTGGATTCTCTTATCCAAAATAAAGGCAAAAATGTGGAGCAGTATGAACCGGTCAATCGTCAATATAACTTGCTTAAAAATTTTTTGCTTAAATATTATACGATTAAAAAAAATGGAGAATGGCAAAAAATCGATCCTGAGAAAAAGTCATATAAAATAGGAGATTCTTCAGCAAGTATTGCGCTGATAAAAAAAAGACTACTGCTCGAAGATGACCTCACACAAAATGATACTACTCCTGTTTTTGATACGGCTATGCAAAAAGCGGTAAAAAATTTTCAACATCGTTACGGGCTGAAGGAAGATGGCGTTGCGGATGCCTCAGTAATAAATGAAATGAATATGCCTGTTGATACATTTATTCACAAAATACTCCTTAATATGGAGCGCATACGATGGGTACCTGCACGGCCAACAACAGATTACTTGCTGATAAATATCCCCGAGTTCCGGTTGCATGTATTTGAAAATGGAAATTATCAATGGAGCATGAATGTGGTCGTTGGTTCTACAGTACACAATACTGTAATCTTCAATGGCGCGTTAAAATATATTGTGTTCAGCCCCTACTGGAACGTACCTCCGAGCATTTTGAAAAATGAAATTTTGCCCGGCATTCGCCGGAATAAAAATTATTTGGCTGCACACAATATGGAATGGAACGGTAATGCCGTGCGGCAAAAACCAGGTCCTCGCAATTCGCTGGGTCTTGTAAAATTTCTATTTCCCAACAGCTACAATATTTATTTACATGATACTCCGTCGAAAAGTTTGTTTAATGAAAATAAAAGGGCTTTCAGCCATGGTTGTATTCGTTTGGGCGAACCAAAAAAACTTGCACAATTTCTTTTACGCAATAACAAAAACTGGGATTCTGCAAAAATCGTGAAGGCAATGAATGCCGGCAAAGAGCAATACGTTACACTACAGGAACCTGTTCCGGTGTTTATCGGTTACTTTACTGCATGGGTTGACAGAGATGGCAAACTCAACTTTCGGGATGACCTTTATGGGCATGACAAAAAAATGAGCGATCGGTTATTTGCAACTGCTTCGAAATAAATGAACATCAGTGTATCATTCCTGAATTTGATGTTTGAAGCTCTGTCGTAGCAAAAAATTTTATTGGAATAACCACGCTTCATTTTCACACTGCATGATCATTCAATCACTTCCCGGCGAAAAAATATTGAGGAATTACTTCCCTAATTTTTTTTCTACTTTCTTTCTTTGGTTGCCTACTGATTTAACAGCCTGCTTTACCTCTTTATTACTCACACCCATCTTTTCCTGTTCATATTTTACTTCGTAATCCTGGCCTCCTGCAACTTTGGTGCGGTCCTGGCCTCTGCCCCTGCTTGTTTTATTTGGCATAATTATGTTTTATTAGTATTTAAAAAAAATCATGCCAACTTGAGTAAGATCCTACTCACGTGCATAGGATAACCATCAGGAACAAAACTGGATTGTAACCTGACATGCAGACAAAAAGGCAAGGTTACTTTAAACAAGGAAAATAGTGAATGTGGTCCTCTCTTTAGGCTAAAGGTTTTTTATGTGATTTTCTTTCTTTGCCAGCAATTATTATTGACATACATGTGATCCCTAAATACAAGCCTATAATAAAAGAAATAATAATGATCATTGGTTCATAGTTTAACTTTTAAGTATGCGGCGTTCTATAGGTCAGGAATAAAAGGAGATAGAATTGTTAGCAAGCCCCGTATTCAATCGTTATTTAAAGGGCAAGGTAATTATTATAAAAAATAATTGGCGGCAACACATGCACATTTTTTCAACAATTGTTCACTGTACTACTGGCAATATTTAAATCTGCCTGCCCCCTGGATTTACAATTTTGTAAATGACCTGATAAAACATTTAAGAGTCGGCCTTCCAGAATTTTTGTAATGGTCCCTTGCCATACACTGGGTCTTTTTCCGGCAGTGATACTTTTTGAATGTTCTTTTCCGCTTCTCGTTTTTCGCCTGCTTTGCCTCGTTTAATATCGTAAGAAACGCCCCCGGGGTAAGCGCCAATGCATTTGAAATCTGCGCTGCTGCTGATATTTTTATGCGCAACGCCTGCAGGCAGAATTAAAACATCCCCCTTTTCGAGATGATACTCTTTGTCATCGGAACCGCCTAATGCAACAACGCACGTCCCGCTTATTATGGCAAGCACTTCATGTGTTATACTATGATAATGGTGATAATCGAAAATGCCGTTTGTCCACGCATTTCCCCACATATTTCCTTCAAAAATTTGTTTAACCGCATTTTCTGCATCCTCATTATCCAATTCAAGCACACCGTTATATAGTAAAACCGGTAAATGTGCATTATTGGGAAAGTCGCCGTTTTCTAAAATTAGCTCATGATAAATTTTTTCAGTGGAATATCGGATAGCTGTCTCCATAACAATATGGTTTAAGTTTGACAATAGTAATAGTTGTATAAAATAAGTTCGGGCAAGACGCTAATGTTTAAGTTTTAGCTAATTGTAGTTATGCAAAACTAATGCCTGTTACATCATGTAATGATTCGCCTGCGAATACTTATTTGATACTATGGGCGCAGCTACCACTGCTGTTATTCTGGGCAGTAATTTTTTCATTACCTGATAATTTGTTCGGTAAGAATTATATTTGAGCATTGCAACTAATTGAAAAACTATCTCCCGATGATTACAGGAAAAAACTTAATCGGTTATACTTTATCAGCTAACAGTGATAAAACATTTGCAGGCCAGGGAGGAAGCGTAAAAGAGATCAGCAGTGTAGTTTTTCACGAAGCCGGTTTTAATGAAATTCACCAGGCTGTTTCAAAAGCTGATATTGCTTTTAGTACATACCGGAATTTTTCGGCGGAAAAGAAAATCGCATTTTTCGAAAACATCGCATTGCAACTTGCTGCGTCAAAAGATTCGATCATAAAGGTCACTAACCAGGAAACGCATTTACCTGTAAACAGGCTGGAAGGGGAGATGCAGCGGACAATTAACCAGGTAAAACTATTTGCAAATTTACTAAGAGAAGGCTCCTGGGTAAATGCAATCATTGATACTGCTATTCCTGAAAGGACACCTTTGCCAAAACCCGATATACGACAAATGCAAATGCCAATTGGCGTAGTTGGAGTTTTTGGTGCAAGTAATTTTCCCTTTGCTTTTTCCGTGGCAGGCGGCGATACTATTTCTGCCCTCGCTGCCGGCTGCACAGTAGTGTATAAAGCGCATCCGGGACATCCCGCCACCTCCGAGTTGGTTGGTAAAATTATTAATGACGCAGCGAAAGAAACCGGGATGCCGGATGGTATTTTTTCTATGCTGCAGGGAGCGTCTCATGAATCGGGAATTCATCTCGTGGAGCATCCGTTAATAAAAGCGATCGCGTTTACAGGATCGTTTGCAGGAGGTAAGGCTTTGTATAATGTGGCTTCAAAAAGGAATGAGCCTATTCCGGTGTATGCAGAAATGGGCAGTATTAACCCGGTATTTATTCTGCCCGGCATACTCAGGCAAGATAGTCTTGCCGTTGCAGATAAACTGGCTGCCTCTAACACTTTAAGCGCAGGACAATTCTGCACAAACCCCGGGGTAATCGTTTCACTTCAGTCAGACGATACAAATAATTTCCTGTCACGTTTTGCATCGGATATCAGTAATGCTTCTGCCGAATATATGCTTACAGATAAGATATGGAAAGGATATCATGCTGGTATAAAAAAAATATCGGCAACAGGAGATATTGAAATAATGACTGCCAACAAGGAAAAAGAAAATGCTGCTACACCTTTTATGTTTAAGACGCCGGCTTCGGTTTTTTTGAAAAATGATGATTTGCTGGAGGAAGTTTTTGGCCCGAGCTCGGTGCACGTGATTGCGGGGAATAAGAATGATCTGGTTGCAATTGCAGAAAGACTTCCCGGCCAGTTAACAATTTCCGTTTGGGGAACTGAGGATGATCTCAACAACTACCGTGATCTTTTAAAAATTCTTGAACTAAAAGCGGGCAGGGTTATTTGTAATGGCGTGCCCACAGGTGTTGAGGTCACGCATGCTATGGTACATGGAGGTCCTTATCCCGCAACAACAGACAGCAGAACAACATCGGTGGGCACAAATGCTATTTACAGGTTCACACGGGCAGTGTGTTACCAGGGTTTCCCGCAAAACTTGTTGCCGGAAGCCTTGCAAAATAAAAATCCTTTAAAAATATGGCGAAAAGTAAATGGCGAATTTACCCATGAGGCGATAAATTGATTTTTGAGGGGGCCGAAGAAAATATAAGCTGTTTGCGTCACACCCGCCGGGCAGGGATCTATACAACTTTTAGGTACCTGTGCGCTCATTCTCGTGAATGATCGAGCACTATTATTTCTGTTGCATTTGGTATGTCAATTATAAAACGCCTCACTATAGATTAATAAAAAAATTCCTTTACAATTTTGTTTTATGAAAGGTTTAGAAATCCGGATTATCGCAGTGTGTTTCTTTTTCTTTTTTAGTTGCGGTCTGCGAAGTGGGCCAGCCACTGTTTCCCGTGAAGACAATGCGCAGGGAACTTATGCTTATGATGCTGATTTTTTAAAACATCATACAAAAAAAGTTTTGGAGTTACATGATAAAGATAACCAGGCAAAAGTTTTGTTGTCAGCAGATTACCAGGGAAGGGTAATGACAAGTACGGCAACCGGCGACACGGGAACAAGTTATGGCTGGTTAAATTATAATTTGATCGCATCAGGAGAAAAGAAAACACAATTTAATCCCGTGGGTGGTGAAGAAAGATTTTGGATGGGCCCGGAAGGAGGACAATATTCAATTTATTTTAAAGGTGGTGATTCGTTCAACATTGCTCACTGGCAGGTGCCCGCCATTATTGATACAGTAATGTATGATGTGGTGCAGTCAGATAATTCAAAAGCCGTTTTTTCAAGGATGGCTACACTCACCAATTACAGCGGAACAACTTTCAACATCGCTATAGAGCGCAGTGTTAATTTGCTGGATAAAAATTCTGTTGCTCAACGGCTCAACACAACTATTCCTGCCGGTGTTCACTGCGTAGGTTATGAAACAGTTAACCGGATAAAAAATATTGGCGCAGCGGATTGGAAAAAAGAAAAGGGCTTATTGTCCATCTGGCTGCTTGGTATGATGACACCCACAGAAGAAACAAAGGTAATGATCCCTTTCAAACCCATGCCCCATGCAGACTCCATGATAACCAAAAATTATTTCGGCAATATTCCGCCTGAACGTTTGCAGGTTCATGATAGTATCCTCTATTTCACCTGTGACGGTAAATACAGGAGCAAGATTGGCTTATCACCATTGATTGCAAAATCAATTGCTGCGAGTTATGATTTTAAAAAGAATGTACTTACACTCATTCTTTTCCCGGTTGATAAAAATGG
>DATBFI010000617.1:0-8435 GCA_036558585.1 Chitinophagaceae bacterium | reverse complement strand
TAACACAAAAAATTTTTGAAAGATTTTTATGCACATTTTTTAACTATGTGTGGATTAACATGCCATCAACTTAGCCTCACGTGGTTGCTTTAAGCACTAAAATATTTTGAGACCTTGTGATCTCAAAAAACATAAATCGCTGTAACCCGCACGCCGTCTTCATTTCACGTGGTTGATGCATTACTAAAAATATCTTTTCTGATTTGTTGTCTTAATAGCGATCTAACGCATAAGAATAAGCACCTTGAAAAAACATAAAAAGAGATTAAAAAATTTAACACAGCTAACCTTAACAAGGGCGTAGAAGTAAAACAATCTTTTCCAATAAGAGATCATATTTGCACGAACTTCATGTTGCCTTTTTAAGATTACAACGCTACATGAACCAAAGAGTCATTCCCGAAAAACTAAACTAGGAAAACTAAATAGCACAATTTTTTTGGAGGTTAAATAAAGCGCTTGTCACCAGTTTTCTTTTCATGTTTTTTCGAAAAGTGATTTTGTGCAAAACAATTGCGGTCATTGCTTATTATTTCCTGGCGCTTTATCTTATCAAAGTAGTTTATCTTTTATAAGATTTTCAAAATATCTGCAAATAAGAAAAATTTAATCCGGGAACTGGCAAAATTTACATTTGCAAAAACTAATAAAATGAAATTTCCTGAACCGGTGCCGGTAAAATGGATTGCCGAGCTTATCACAGCGGAGGTGGTGGGAGATACTTTTTCAAAAGCATACGGAATTAACGAAATCCATAAAGTAGAAGCGGGGGATCTATGCTTTGTCGATCATCCAAAATATTATGATAAGTGTATTAATAGTGCAGCCACACATATTATCATTAATACAAAAGATGTGCAGTTCCCTGCACAAAAAAATTTACTTGTTGTAAAAGAGCCATTCGAAGCTTACCTCACAATTGTTAATTACTTCAGGCCTTTTACATCTGCAACAATAGCAATCAGCGAGACTGCTTCAATAGGAAAAGATACGATCATAATGCCAAATGTTTTTATTGGAAAAAAGGTTACTATCGGTAATAATTGTGTTATTCATCCAAACGTAACCATCATGGATTACAGCGAGATTGGAAATAATGTAATAATTCAATCTGGCAGCGTGATCGGGAGTGATGCTTTTTATTATAATACTAAAAAGGATCGTGATATGTGGTACAAGCGCATGCAAAGCTGCGGTAATGTAACAATAGAAGATAATGTTGAAATTGGTGCAGGCTGTACCATTGACCGGGGTGTTACTGCAAGTACGCGCATTGGAGCGGGAACTAAAATGGATAATATGGTCCATATCGGTCATGATACAAATGTGGGGCAAAACTGTTTGTTTGCTGCACAGGTGGGCATTGCAGGTGCGGTAACAATCGAAGATGGTGTAACACTTTGGGGACAAGTTGGTGTAAGCAAAACATTAACCATAGGTGCAAACGCGGTTGTACTTGCACAAAGCGGCATACCATCTTCACTTGAAGGCGGCAAAACTTATTTTGGCTACCCTGCTGAAGACGCACAAGTGAAAAGAAGAGAACTGGTATGGATAAAAAGAATTCCCGAATTGTGGAAGAAAGTAATGGAAATTAAATAAATATTTTTTTACAGCGTTTGATAAGGTTTGTACATTGTTGATCCTCTTTATTCTTTCGCACAAGTGTGCGACGCAACAGGCGATCACAAGTATTACTACAGCCGACCATATAAAAAACTTCTAACCTGCAACAATAATATCTGTGCGCACTTTATCTTTCATAAAGCTGCGTACAGCTTCTGCAATGGCCTGCGCATCATAACCACATTCGCGATGCAATTCTTTAGGTGAGCCATGTTCAATAATTCTATCGGGAATACCCAATATTTTTATTTGTGCCTGATAACTATTTTGATTCATAAATTCAAGTATGGCACTTCCAAAACCTCCTGTGATTGCACCGTCTTCAACAGTTATTATTTTTCTGAATTTTGTAAATACCTCATGCAGCATTACTTCATCCAATGGTTTTACAAAACGCATATCATAGTGAGCAGGATCGATTCCCTGAGTTCGTAATTCACGAATAGCAGTCGTTGCAAAGTTGCCGGGATGACCAAAGCTGAGTATTGCCACGCCTTCACCGTCTTTTATCATCCTTCCTTTGCCAACAGGTATTTCTTCCAAGGGAGTTCGCCATTCAGGCATAACACCTTCACCTCTCGGATAACGGATAACAAAAGGATTTTTTATTGAGTCGAGTTGAGCAGTATACATCAGGTTGCGCAACTGTTGCTCATTCATCGGTGCACTGATGATCATGTTAGGGATGCAACGGAAATAAACAATATCGTAAGCTCCATGATGAGTGGGTCCATCTTCACCTACAAGACCGGCCCTGTCCAAACAGAAAATAACTGGTAGCTTTTGTATAGCTACATCGTGTATCGCCTGGTCGTACGCACGTTGCATAAATGTTGAATAAATATTACAGAATACTTTCATGCCCTGTGTTGCAAGACCCGCACTTAATGTAACTGCATGCTGCTCGCATATACCTACATCCAATGCTCTGTGCGGCATTTTTTCCATCATGAATTTTAGTGATGATCCGCTGGGCATTGCTGGTGTTATGCCAAGAATCTTTTCATCTTTCTCAGCCAGCTCAATTATAGTATGGCCAAAAACATCCTGGTATTTTGGAGGTTGGGGTAAATCAAATTTCTTTTTGTAAATCTCACCGGTTACCTTATCAAACAAACCGGGAGCATGCCATTTGGTTTGATCTTTTTCAGCCAGGTCATATCCCTTGCCTTTTACAGTAAGAATGTGCAGTAATTTTGTACCCGGCATAGTACGCAAATCTTTTAACGTGTCAACAAGCTTTGTAATATTATGTCCGTCAATAGGCCCGAAATAACGTATGTTTAATGCTTCAAATAAATTACTGCTTTTGCTTACCATTCCTTTTAAACTGGCTTCTACTTTGCTCGCCATGTCGCGTGTAAATTTCTTTCCTACGGGAAGCTTGCCAAGCATATTCCATAAATCGTCTCTTAATTTGTTATAAGCATGTGAAGTAGTAATATCGGTAAGATATTCTTTTAAAGCGCCAACGTTTGGATCAATACTCATGCAGTTATCATTAAGAATGATGAGCATGTCAGCATCTGCCACACCAGCATGGTTCATGGCTTCAAATGCGAGGCCGGCGGTCATCGCACCATCACCTATTACTGCAACTGATTTACGGTCCTCTCCTTTTAGTTTTGCAGCTATGGCCATACCAAGCGCAGCGGATATAGAAGTAGAGGAGTGACCAACGCCAAATGTATCATATTCGCTCTCGCTTCGTTTAGGGAAGCCACTCAAGCCTTTGTATTTCCTGTTTGTAATAAAATTATCCCTGCGCCCCGTTAATATTTTATGACCATATGCCTGGTGTCCAACATCCCATACCAACTGATCATACGGAGTATCATAAACATAGTGAAGCGCAACTGTTAATTCTACTACACCAAGACTTGCAGCGAAATGGCCGCCATGCACACTCACCACATCAATAATGTATTGGCGTAACTCATCACAAACCTGATGTAGTTGTTCGCGGCTAAGTTTTTTTAAATCCTCAGGAAAATTGATCGTACCAAGTAAAGGTCCCGGAGTGATTTCCATCAAATGTCTATTTTTAAAATACAAAAATATGGTTTTACAGTTATCTGCTATCTTGAAGGGATGTACAAAACCGGAAAATATGCCGGTAATTTAAATTTTGAAACTTTTAATTACCAAATACCCATAGTATTTGCCTTTAGTAAAATGATATGCACATTTGCATAATGGTTGTTTATCTTTACAGGCCGAGCTCTAAACTATGCAATAAACATATAACGAAATGTAGAAGCTTGCCATAAAGTGCAAGAGTATTACACATGAAAAAATTGTCAGCATACTGGTTGTGCCAGTTAGGTGGTTGGACTAGTTATTTAGTGTTGTGGACCTTTTTTTATTTTACTATCCGTACAAAACCCAGCCCACACTTTTTCGAGTCAATATTTTTAGATGCATTTGTTGGTATTGCTATAACACATGTGATGAGGCTTTGGATAAGAAAAGCCGATCTTTTGAATAATGATCTGAAAAAGCAGATTGTTTACATGGTGTTTACTACCATTTTCTTTTCCTTTATTTATTCTCTTATTATTACATGGACCGATCAACAATTAAATTGGGAACCAGAACTGGCGACCCAATACAGCTTTGCGAATAAAGTATTAAGAGCAGAGTTTGGCTACTTTCTTTTCCTGCTGATATGGAATTTCATTTATTTCACTTACCATTATGTTGAGAAAACCCGTAAAGAAAAAATAGATAAGATCCATCTTGAAAGCCTTGTGAAGGAGCTTGAACTAAAAACTATCAAGTCGCATATTAATCCACATTTTATTTTTAATGCATTAAATAGTATAAGAGCATTAGTTGATGAAAATCCTGAAAGAGCAAGGACTGCAATTACGGAGCTCAGCAATATTTTACGGAGTAGCATGCAAAGTGAAAAACTGGAAACTGCTTCGCTCGAACGCGAGTTGAATATAGTTAAAGATTACCTGGAATTGGAACATATCAGGTTTGAAGACAGGTTGAAAGTAGAATATGATATTGATGAAGAAACACTTGATCAGCAGGTACCGCCCATGATGCTGCAAACGCTTGTAGAAAATGCAATAAAACATGGAATAAGTAAACAGGTAAACGGTGGCCTGATAAAAATCATTTCAGATTTCAGGAGCAACCACCATGAGCTGATCGTACAAAATACGGGCTCTATCGAATCAACAAATAATACGGAAGGTTTTGGTATTGTAAGTACACAAAACCGCTTAAAGTTATTATATGGAAGTAAAGCAGATTTTGCATTAAAAAATGTAAACGGAAATATGGTTGAAGCAAAAGTTGTTATGCCTGTTACAATAACCTGAAAAAAATATTTATGTCCATAAAAGCAATAATTATTGATGATGAGCGCCTCGCGAGAACTGAATTAAAAAAACTGCTGCAGGATTTTTCTGACATACATATAATAGATGAGGCAGCCAATGTAGATGAAGGCGTTGAAAAAATTGAAACGCAAAATCCTGATCTTATCTTTCTCGATATACAAATGCCCGGAAAAACCGGGTTCGATTTATTGGCAGAGTTAGATAAAGCGCCACATGTAATTTTCACTACAGCCTATGATGAATATGCACTAAAAGCATTCGAGGTAAATGCACTCGATTACCTGCTTAAACCCATAGAACCAAAACGATTGACGGATGCAATCCAAAAGCTGCAATACGAAATAAGTAAAGAGAGAGAAGGTGTGAATGGAATGATCAACCGCGGGCCACTCACTGAAAATGACCAGGTTTTTGTAAAAGATGGTGAACGTTGCTGGTTTGTAAAGCTAAGTGAAATACGCCTGTTTGAAAGCGTGGGTAACTATGCAAAAGTTTTCTTTGCAAATAATAAACCGCTTATTTTAAAATCACTTAATGCGCTTGAGGAACGACTTGATGAGAGAGTTTTCTTTCGCGCTAATCGCAAACACATTATTAATCTTCGCTGGATAGAAAAAATAGAACCTTATTTTAATGGTGGTTTGCTTGTTGAATTAAAGGGTGGCGAAAAGATAGAAGTAAGTCGCAGACAAACCGTTAAGTTTAAAGAGATGATGAGCTTTTAATTGGCTCTTTTATTTATTAAACTCTTGTTGCCTGCCGAACAGGCCGGCTCTCAACTTTCTAATCTTGTTAGCAAGTCTTCGACAGGTTCAACCTGATACCATTGTGCTGATGACAAATAAACTATTGAAATACACTGTCGTCCACACCCTCATTAATGGTATAAGAACTGTATTTGATCTCCACATTACCTTTCCGGTTTTTCAATTTGTCAAGGTCTGAAGGTTTTTCGCCTTCGTCGAATTCAAGCGTAACACCCTTTGGTAATTTATAATCTTTTGTATTGAAACTGAATATCACTTTATCAGGCAACCCGAAATTGCTGTACTTGCCATAAAACATTCTGATTTCATAAGTGCCGTTTTCTTTTGTAGTAGTTACGGCTTTGCGCACAAGCTGGTTGGGTTCATCTATGTATAGTGTTGATAAAACTATTTCACTGTTCTCATCAGTGGGAATCAGTTTTGCGACTTTTGTTTTTATACCATCAACCATTGATTCACCTGCAGCAATGACAGTAAAATTATTTGTTGCAACAAGCGAGCTTATATTGATGCTGACACCACCCTTTGGCAAAATCGAAATACCACCCTCTTTTTTTAATTTAAATTTGTCAGGTTTTTTAAAATAGACCTTTACCCTGCCCATCGGTGCTTTTATAAAACTTACATTAGTTTTTAAACTGCCTGTTGCAACATAATCATTTACCTGGTCAAGCTTTGCCCTTACTTTACTTACAAGATCCGCCATATCTTGTGAAAAAGTTGTTGCCTGTAAGCTTTGAGCAATGAGTAAAAACAAAAAAAATTTTTTCATCCAAATTCCCTTTATGTACAAACTTTTCATATCACTCTTATTCTGAACTGCGTTCTCAAACTTCAAACTTCAAGCTTAAAACCTTGCTCCTGTATCCTGTAACTTGTACCTTGAACTTATTGGATTAGCTTAACACATCTCTTTTCTTAAACACCAAAATTGCAGCACCAACAAAACCAACGATATGCAGAAATAAGATCAGCGCCGAATCGAAAATCTTTTTTGGGTTTTGAATACTTCCTTTTATTACAACATTTTGATCATCTACTTTCTCATCAAAAAATTCCTTCCAGTTCACCATGTGTGTAGTAAAAAGATAAGGTTGTATTTTCTGAAACAGCGGGATCGTCATTGTACTTAAAATAGTGAGCACAATAATAATACTCATTGTAGCTACAATCGGGCCAATAGAGTTCTCTGCGAAATTTGATAGAAAAAATCCTAATGCGGCAACGGTAAGCATTGACAAAAAAGCAAAACAAAAGGCGCCGATGTAACGCCAGAAAACATCGTGCTGGTCTATCTGCACTACATACAATGTTTTTTGAAGAAGGAGATCATCTGTGCCAAAAAGTAAAATACTTGCGGCTAATGCAAGTACTGCAATCCATACCAGTAACATAAAAGTGTATATACTTGCAGCAAAAAATTTGGCAAGCATAAACTCCGTTTTACTTACAGGTTTTGTTAAAAGCAATCTCAATGTTCCCATATTGGCTTCGCCCGAGATCATGTCTGCAGCAATTAAAGCGATTAATAACGGAACATGTATTAAGAGCAATTGAAGTATAATATAGCAAACAAAATAACCGTTTAGAATTTTACCGTCGAACTCAAAAGTATCTTTAAGACTACTCATCAGGAAATCTATATATGCTTCACCATCCATTTTAAGCCCAAGCTGAATTACCCCAATCAGAGCAGTAATAGCGGCGAATGCAATATAGGTGCGGGGTCTGTGAAATATTTTATATAGTTCAATCTGTAAAAGCTTCCACATGTTGTTTGCCGGATGTTACTTGTAAAAAGAAATCCTCGAGTTTATGCCTTGGTTGCAAAGAAATTAATTCAATGTTATGTTCTACCAGCCATTTATGCAATTGCGGCAACTGCTTTCGGTGCATCTTTAGCAAAATGGTATGCCCGCGTTGCGGCTGAAGATATGAATGCCAGTTGCTTTCTTGCAAAGATTGTAAACATGTATGATTGTTCATTGTGTCCAGTTCAACTATGGTTTGGGAAGGATCGAATAATTCTGTTGCCGAACCTTCTACAATTTTCTTTCCCTTATCTATAATTAACACACGTGTTGCCACCTGCTCGATCTCATTTAAAAGATGCGAGGAAACAAAAACTGTTTTCTTCATTTCCCTGCTTAGATGCAATATTAGATTGCGTATATCCGCTATCCCCTGCGGATCTAAACCATTTGTTGGTTCATCGAGTATAATGAGTTTAGGATTATTTACAAGTGATATTGCAATACCTAAACGTTGTTTCATCCCCTGTGAAAAAGTTTTAACCTTATCGTATTCCCTGCCTGCTAAACCAACCATTTCCAATTGCTGCATCAATTGCGTCTCTGTATATTTTATTTCACTAAGCTTTGCAAACAATTTTAAATTTTTATAAGCCGAAAGATATTTATATAAGTCTGGTTTTTCAATGATCGCTCCCACCTGTTTTAGTATTACAATTCTATGTGATCTTAAATTCAATCCAAATAATTCAATGTCTCCTTTAGTAGGAGCAATAAGTGAAAGCAACATCCGGATAGTAGTAGATTTACCAGCTCCATTCTGGCCGAGAAAACCATATACATCACCTTCCTGTACACTAAAAGAGAGATTATCAACGGCGGTTAAATTTCCAAATTGCTTGGTTAATGAAGTTACTTTTATTATATCCTGCATT
>DATBFI010000616.1:0-30284 GCA_036558585.1 Chitinophagaceae bacterium | reverse complement strand
ATGAACCATCCGTTACAAATACATTAGGTGCATCCCAAACCTGGTTCCATTTGTTGAGCACCGATGTTTTAGGGTCTTTGCCCATGCGTGCAGCACCCATTTCATGAATACCCCTTCCCAAAGTGCCATCGCCGTTTCTTGCCCTAACATTTTTCACACCTGCCGCTTCCAGCATTTCAACGGCATCCGCAATCATATCCTTACGCATCTTTGTTTCATTCTCTTTGTATTCGGCATCTATGGCAAGAATATTCAAACCCCATTTGTCTGTTCGTGTTTTATCAAGCGTTACCTTATTTTCATGATAAGGCAGCGTTTCTCCAAAGCCACCGATACCCATTGACCATTGACCCGGTTCAGTAAGGGCATCTTTAAAATCTGCACCAATTGTTAACTCGGCTATGTCCCTGCTCCAGTTTTGCCTGTTGGCGCTTCCCTGGTAACCAAAGCCGCGGAGGTAATCTCTTTTATCGCCAAAAAAATTCCTGTAGCGCGGAATGTAAATACCGTTTGCACGACGACCGAAAAAATATTTGTCTTCATAACCCTCAACAACTCCACCTGCACCCACACCCAAATGATGATCCATGATGTTATGACCCAATTCACCACTGCTGCTGCCCAGGCCATCAGGCCATACATCAGTAGCAGAGTTCATCAATATCCATGCACTGTTTAAAGTGGATGCATTGAGAAAAATTATTTTCGCCTGGTACTGGTAAGTTTTATTTGTTTCAGCATCGAGCACTTCCACGCCTGTTGCCCGTTTCTTGTCTTTGTCGTATAAAATTTTTGTAACAATACTCCAGGGACGAAGTGTAAGGTTCCCTGTTTTCTGTGCAGCAGGCAATGTAGAAGATTGTGTGCTGAAATATCCTCCAAACGGGCATCCCAGCCAGCACTTATTGCGAAATTGACATGCGCTTCTGCCTTCCAGAGGCTGCGTTATATTAGCCACGCGGCCAATGATCATTGTGCGCTTACCTTTATAATGCTCTTTAATACGCGCAGCTATTTCTTTTTCTACACAATTCATATCCATTGGTGGCATGAATTGTCCGTCAGGCAATTGAGGCAGACCCTCTTTAGAACCACTAATGCCCGCAAATTTTTCTGCGTAGTCATACCAGGGTGCAATTTCATTATAGCGAACAGGCCAGTCGATAGCGATGCCATCTTTTGCGTTTGCTTCAAAATCGAGATCACTCCAGCGATAACTTTGGCGGCCCCACATAAGTGAACGGCCGCCTACATGGTATCCCCTAAACCAGTCAAAACGTTTTATTTCTGTGTAGGGGGATTCTTTTTCATTTACCCAGTAATCAAGATTGGTTTCATTCAAAGGATAGTCGCGTTTTAAAACAGGGTAATCTTTTATCATTTGCTGGGTGCGTCTTCCGCGGTGCGGATAATCCCATGCTTCTTTGTTGGCGTTCGCATAACCTTTTACATGCTCGATATTTCTGCCGCGTTCAAGCATGATTGTTTTTAATCCCTTTTCGCAAAGTTCTTTTGCAGCCCAGCCACCACTAATACCAGAACCAATGACTATTGCATCATAAACATTATCAGCCATAATTGATTTCGAATTTATATCCCCTTCCCGGGGAGGATTTATGTTTCTTTAATTTTTTTCTGTTGTATGCAGCAGGCAAGAGTAATAAATGATTAGCAGCCTGAATTATTATTTGAGTAATGTGTTTCCTGATGTTATACATCACAAATTGTAACTGCTTTTTTTAGTGAAGCAATTTTATCTGTTGCAGCAGGAATAAACTCCTGCGCAACATATCCTTTATAACCTGTTTCCACAATTGCTTTCATTACAGCAGGATAATATAATTCCTGTGTCTCATCAATTTCATGTCTGCCGGGGATACCACCTGTGTGATAATGTCCTAAATATTGTACGTTATCCCTGATGGTTCTTATCACATCTCCTTCATCGATTTGCATATGATAAATATCATAAAGCAATTTGAAGTTAGGTGAGCTGATGCGTTTGCATAATTCAACACCCCAGGGTGTTTTATCGCACATATAATCTTTGTGATCTACTTTGCTATTCAATAGCTCCATATGAATTGTGATGCCATTTTTTTCAGCAAGCGGCAATACTTTTTGCAAACCCTCCACACAATTCTTCCATCCGGTTTCATCATCCATTCCTCTGCGGCTGCCACTAAAACAAATAACATCTTTATAGCCTGCTTTTACCATCAGGGGAATTACCTCTGTATAATCTTTTATTAATTGCGGATGAAAATCTTTAGTATTCCAACCATCGGTCAGGCTTACTTTTCCGCCGATATAACACATAGAACTGTAAATACCATACTTCTGTAAAGTAGGCCAGTCTTTAGGCCCAATAAGATCAATGGCATTAAAGCCAATTTCTTTTACAACTTTGCATAATTCCTCGAGAGAAAGAAAATTGTAGGTCCACTGGCAAACCGAGTGATTGATATTACCTTTCAATTCCAATTTTTTGTTTTTATCAAATTCAAAGGAAGATAAGGCGGGTGCTGCTGCCATTGCGACTGAACCCGCGACTAAGTTTTTTATTGCTGTTCTTCTGCTTGACACTTTGAATAGGTTAATTTATGGATTTTAAAAATTATTGATCATGCGGTTTTAGCAACGGCGTGCTGCATTTTCATTTGCTGATAGTGCTTTCTCCTCGCGATATAAATAAGGATAAATATCACCAGTACAACAGCTGGCAGAATGGCAACTCTCATAAATGTATTTGAACCTGCGTCTGCATCTGGGGTAGCAGAATTTGCAGCTACCGCGGCAGATTTAAAAGTATCATACCATTTGCCTATAATGGGTATTGCCAGCGATGAAGAGAACATGCCTGCTCCGCCCATCAGTGATAAACCCAATGCACCGGTGTCAGGAAGATATTCTGATACAAATCCCAGCATAGTGGGCCAGAAGAAACAAATACCGGCGGCAAAAACAAATGCTGCTCCAAAAGCTCCGTAGCCATTTGCCCGGCTAAGAAGCAACAATCCTATACAGGCAAGAAATGCAGACAGGATAAGCATTCCATTGGGGTTTAGCCGGTGAACGAAGGGCCCCGCAAATGAGCGACCAATTGCCATTAATCCATTTATAAATACCAGTACAAGTATACCTGAAACACCTGCGCCCTGCAGTAAAGCCACTAACCATTGGTTTGTTCCCAGTTCAGTTGCAGCAGTAAGAAACATACAGGCGATCATTACAATAAATAGCGGACTGAGACATGAAGCAAACATTCGTTTGGTACTAATTCCCTTCGTAACCCTCTCCGTTTGTGGAAACTGGAGTTTTAAGAACAGGAACCCGTAGATAGCAGCGGGAATAAATAATGTTGCAATTAAATAATGCCAATCCATCTTCAGGCTGTCTATCATTAAATAAGAGATCAATCCACCGATAACAATCCCGCCAGGAAACCAAACATGGAAACGGTTGAGCATAGTGGTTTTGTTATCCGGAAATAATGATACGGTGAGAGGATTACAGGCTGCTTCTACCATACCATTGCCAATACCAATACATAATGTACCGATGAATAACATAGTGGCATCTTTAGAAACGAGATAAACAATAACCCCTGCAATATGACCTATAAATGCGAGCACGAGTAGTCTTTTCATTCCTATAACATCGCATAGAGGTCCGCCAAAGATCATTGCTAAAGTAAATCCATAAAAAGCAGGACTAAATATCCAGCCAAGTTGTTCCTTTGTCAAATTGAATTGTGTACTCCAAACGCCTTCCAGGCCTGCACGAAAAGCAAAGGTCATGGCTGTAAAAATTAACGCAATACGACTGGCAAGAAACAATTCGTTTCGATGAATGGCTGTTGACATAATCGTTAGGTTATGATGATTAAAAGCCTGCCTGCCGGTAGGCAGGGTTAAGCAACTTTCGTGTAATACCGGACTTATTAGACCGCCTAAATGTACATACATTGCGTCGAAAAAACACAATGCAAAAAAATTTTTTTATAAATGGCCCCCTTAATTTTGACAATCTCTGTTTTATATCAATCTCTCATTTTTATTTTTCTTAATTCGCCGGGAGTAAATTTAATTTTTTTACTTTTAATTTCTTTTCTAACCTCAAAAACTTATTGAAAAATGCTTAACAGAAAACTGCGTATGGGAATGGTAGGCGGGGGTAAAGATGCCTTTATCGGCGCCATTCACCGCATCGCTGCCAATATGGATGGTCTCATCGAATTAACCTGCGGTGCGCTCAGCATTAACCGCGAAATAGCTATAGATTCAGGCAAGTCATTATTTCTTCCCGAGGACAGGATCTACCTGACTTACGACGAAATGATAACAAAAGAAAGCAAGTTATCTTCTGACAAAAGAATTGATTTTGTTACGATCGTCACTCCCAATTTTGCGCACTTTGCCCCGGCAGTAATGGCACTTGAGAATGGCTTTAATGTTGTAATTGAAAAGCCCATAACCTTTACACTCGATGAAGCAAAGCAATTAAAAAAGAAAGTAGAAGAAACCGGGCTTATTTTATGTCTTACACATACCTACTCCGGGTATCCGATGGTGAAACAGGCAAAAGCAATGGTGGCCGGTAATGCTTTTGGCAAGATAAGAAAAGTGTGGGTTGAATATCCGCAGGGATGGCTGAGTAAGTTGACGGAAAGAGAAGGAAATGCGCAAGCTGCATGGAGAACAGATCCAAAAAGAAGTGGCAAGAGTGGATGCATGGGTGATATTGGTACACATGCCGCGCATCTTGCAGAATATATTTCGGGATTAAAGATCACACAGCTTTGTGCTGATCTCAATGTAATGGTCGAAGGCAGGGCATTGGATGATGATGGAAATGTACTGTTGAAATTTGATAATGGTGCTGCCGGAGTATTGATGGCATCACAGGTAGCAGCAGGCGAAGAGAACGGAATTGCTATTCGCGTGTATGGTGAAAAGGGAGGACTTGAATGGCATCAGCATGAACCAAATACTTTACTTGTAAAATGGCTTGATCAGCCGGCACAAATATTAAGGGCCGGTGGTAATTATGGGGATCGGTTATCAACTTTTGCAACACATAATTGCAGAACGCCCGGCGGCCATCCCGAAGGTTATCTTGAAGCATTTGGGAATATCTACAGAAATTTTGCTTTAACGCTCTCATCAAAATTAAGTGGTGATAAGCCATCAAAAGAAATGCTTGATTTTCCCTCTGTAGAAGATGGCATTCGTGGCATGGCATTTATAGATAATGTGGTTGAGTCATCTAAGTCAGATAAAAAGTGGACAGAGCATAACGTGTAAGACGTTTTGAATGTTTGATTGTTTGATTGTTTGATTGTTGAAATAGATGGTATGGCATTTAGATAATGTGGTTTAATCCTAAGTTAGATAAGAAGTGGACGGAGCATGTCGTGTAAGAAGTTTGAATGGTTTGATTGTTTGATTGTTTGAATAGATGGCATGGCATTTAGATAATGTGGTTTAATCCTAAGTTAGATAAGAAGTGGACGGAGCATGTCGTGTAAGGAGTTTGAATGGTTTGATTGTTTGATTGTTTGAATAGATGGCATGGCATTTATAGATAATGTGGTTGAGTCATCTAAGTCAGATAAAAAGTGGACAGAGCATGTCGTGTAAGAAGTTTGAATGTTTGATTGTTTGAATGTTTGATTGTTGAAATAGATGGTATGGCATTTATAGATAACCTGGTTGAGTCATCTAAGTGGAATTAGAAGTGAACACTTCAATGTTTAACAGGTAGTATAAAAGTTCAGTTGAGAGGCGATTATGTTTGCTGCAGAAGTAAGTTGATGAATGATGAGTAGTTCAGAACATCTTTCGGCTATAACTTATGAAAAAATATATTTCCCTTCTGCTGATATTAGCCGGTACAAACGTTTTTGCACAAAATGCCGGCAGTATTGTATCAAAACAATTGAAGCCTGAGGCAGGCAAAGAAAACATTTATATCTATCATCCGCCAACAGGATTGCTGGTTCCTGAAAATGCAATCGCTTTTGTTGTGTACAACAGTAACAAGAGAACAAATACCAGGAAGATTTCTTTACAACAAAATGGGGAACAATATGAGTTTTCTTTCACTGCGCCGGATTCAACAAAAGTATTTATTGCAGGTATTGTTGATGCAAAAAGACAACCTGTAGACAATAACAATGAAACAGGTTACGTGGTGTACCTGTATGATAATAAAGGAACAAGATATCCTGGCTCACAGGTTAACGCCGCCCGGCTGCGCACAATGGATGCAGCATTTTTACTGAAACTTAACGTGCCCGCAGAGAAAATAGCAGCGATGTATGAAGAAGAATATAGATTATCGCCTGAAGAAAAAGACAGTAGCTATCCGGAATATCTGGTATACGTATATAAGGCTAAAGGAGATAATGTTAAACCGCAAATATTGAATTATGCCAAACAGCAACTATCAGGCAATAAAGATGAAAAGAAATGGATGAATGCCTTGGCAATGTATGAACTGCTTAAGATGAAAGATGAAGAACAAAATCTTGAAGAAAAGATGTTGAAAGAATGGCCTGATGGTAGTCTTGCAAAGCAGATAGCATTGCTAAAAATTTTTGAAACAAAGAATACAGAAGACAAAATAAAGCTGCTGAATAATTACCTGGCAAAATATAGTGCAGGAGGGGAAAAAAGCTATTTGTACCAGTTACTTGCAGATAGTTATGGGAGAGAAAAGAACTGGAATAAATATTTAGTTTATGCCGATTCTGTTGAGGATAAGTTAAACCGTGCCAGTTTATATAATAATACAGCATGGAGTTTATCTGGTGGAAGTGTATCTGCGCCCGGTGAGAATTTAGACTTTGCAAAATCTATTTCCAGGAAAGCTGTAGACATTATCGAAGAGCAAATGCCAAATCCTGATAAATTTAAACCAGATTATATTGCCGACATAGATCAGTTTAAACAAAGCCTGAAACAAAACTATGATGCTTATATTGATACTTATGCCCTGCTCTTATATAAATTAGACCAAGCTGATTCTGCATATTACTATCAAAATATAGCTATCCAAAATTCTACAGATCCTGAATCTTTTGAACGCTGTGCGGCTTATGCAAAAAAAGCAAAAGGGCTTGAGTTTGCAAAACAATTTATTGAAGAGCAATTGGCAAAAGGAAATGGAACAGCAGCAATGCAGGAACAACTACAAAATATTTACAAGCAGTTAAATTTAAGTGACGAGGAGTATAATAAAGTATTAGAGAAAGCAGCCGCGGTAAGAACAGAAAAGATGAAAGAAGAAATAAAAGAGAAAATGAAAAGCGGAACAGCAAAAACTTTTACTTTAAAAAATCTTGAAGATAAAACGGTATCACTGACTTCGCTAAAAGGCAAAGTGGTTATAGTTGATTTCTGGGCCACCTGGTGCGGACCATGTAAAGCCTCTTTCCCGGGTATGCAAAAAGCAGTAGATAAATTTAGAAATGATAGCAATGTTGTATTTCTATTTGTAGATACCTGGGAAAATAAAGAATTGAAAGAAATGCAGGCAAATGCGCAAAAATATATTACCGATAACAAATATTCGTTCAATGTTTTGCTGGATGATAAAAACAAAGCAGTATCAGATTATAGAGTGGATGGTATTCCCACCAAATTCGTGATTGATCCAAAAGGCGATATTCAGTTTATGAGCGTTGGCTTTGGCGGGGATGAAGATGCTTTAGTGGACGAAATTTCCTTGATGATCGAAACTGCAAAGAACAGTAAAATGTAAAATAACAAAACAAATTTTCGTCGTGCATTTTGATTAACTTTCGAACAATCAAACTTGGTGATTATAGTTCAGAACATTGAAGGGATCCGAACCGGGAAATGGAAGATGAAAAGAACAAAAACTTGCTACAAAAAACACCGCTAACAAAATAAAAATGATTAACTCTTATGACAACACTTAAAGGTCCTGGAATTTTTCTCGCACAATTCATGGGCGACTCAGCACCTTTCAACAACTTAAAATCAATTTGCGAGTGGGCCAAGAGCCTTGGATATGTTGGTGTGCAAATACCTACATGGGACCCACGTTGTATCGATCTTCAGAAAGCAGCGGAAAGTAAAACATATGCTGATGAATTGAAAGGAATTGTAACAGGGGCAGGTCTTAGTATAACAGAACTTTCAACGCATTTGCAGGGGCAGCTTGTTGCGGTGCATCCTGCATATGATGTTTTGTTTGATGGCTTTGCACCTGAAAATATGCGCAACAATCCAAAGGCAAGAACGGAGTGGGCAGTACAGCAACTAAAGTATGCCGCAAAAGCATCACAGAATTTAGGATTGAATGCCCATGCAACATTCAGCGGAGCACTATTGTGGCATACGGTATATCCATGGCCGCAACGCCCGGCAGGATTGGTGGAAACAGGATTTAAAGAATTGGCAAACCGGTGGCTGCCAATATTAAATACATTCGACGAATATGGAGTAGATGTTTGTTATGAAATTCATCCGGGTGAAGATCTGCACGATGGTGTTTCTTATGAAATGTTTTTGGAGAAAGTAAACAATCATCCGCGTGCATGTTTGTTGTATGATCCTTCGCATTTTGTGTTGCAGTGTTTGAATTATCTTGAATACATTGACAATTATCATGAGCGAATAAAAATGTTTCATGTAAAAGATGCAGAGTTTAATCCAACAGGAAAACAGGGAGTATATGGAGGTTACCAGGGCTGGGTGCAACGGGCAGGACGTTTTCGTTCGTTAGGTGATGGGCAGGTAGATTTTAAATCTGTATTCAGCAAACTGGCACAGTATGATTATAAAGGATGGGCAGTGCTGGAATGGGAGTGCGCACTGAAACATCCTGAAGATGGTGCAAGAGAAGGCGCGTCATTTATACGCGATCACATTATTCATGTAACAGAAAAAGCATTCGATGATTTTGCAGGCACAGGCAGTGATGAAAATTTTAATCGAAGTATTTTAGGGATTCGTCAATAAATTTGCTTTCATTCCCGGAACTAAAAAATCAAATTGCAAAAGACAAAATCCAAAAATTTTCAAATTAGAATATAAAAATTTTAAGGAGTGGTGGTACTAATTTTGTTGTTTACTTTATTTTGATTTTGGCTCTTGGTTTTGATCCTTATTTAATAACCTCAAAAATTTATCCCATTGAAAAAGTATTTGGTAAGTATTGCACTTCTCACATTTATTGCAGCCTGTGGCGGTGGAACAAGTACAGAAAACACAACTGACACTGCTGCGTCAGCACCTTCGTCTGAAACACCTGCCACAACTGATGTTTCAGAAAATCCCGATTATAAGAAAGGACTTGCACTTATTGGTAAATCGGATTGCTTAACGTGTCATAAGGTTTCTGAAAAATTAATAGGGCCGGCATATAAAGATGTTGCGAATAAATATGCGGGAGTTGATACAGCAGTAACATACCTTGCCGGCAAAATTATTAAAGGTGGCTCTGGTGTGTGGGGAACTGTACCAATGACACCGCATCCGCAAATATCAGAGGCTGATGCGGAACAAATGGTGAAGTATGTTTTATTACTTAAAAACGCTGAATAAAATATATGAAAAATATATTGCTAACCGCAGGTATTGCGATGGGCCTGCTTGCCTGCGAATCATCTCAGCAAAAAACCGGCTCTTCCGACACCGCACAAACTGGGGATTCATCTCAAAGTACGTCTGCTATTAATAGCGCTCTTGCAAAGGACACAGGATGGGTCTCATTGTTCGATGGGCAGAGTTTAAAAGGCTGGCACAGTTATGGCCAAACCAGCCCCAGCTCAAGATGGGATGTCGACAGCAGTGCTATTCATTTAAACTCTTCCGCTAAAGATGCTTCAGTACATGGAAACGATGACCTGCTATCGGATGATGAGTATGAGAACTTTGACCTAAAGCTTGACTGGAAAATTTCAAAGGCCGGTAACAGCGGAATTATTTTTCTTGTGCATGAAGACACAATAAAGTACAAGGACACATATCAAACAGGTCTTGAAATGCAGGTGCTGGACAATGAAGGTCACCCTGACCGTAAATTGCCAAGTCACCGTGCCGGCAGCCTTTACGACCTGATCAAGGCAAAAGAGGGTGCTGTAAAACCCTGGGGTGAATGGAATCATGCAGAGATAAAACTGGATAACGGCAAACTTGATCTGTATCTTAACGATGTAAATGTTGTATCTACAACCATGTGGGATGACAACTGGAAAAAAATGGTTGGTAAAAGTAAGTTTAAAGAATGGCCAGAGTTCGGAACATTCAAAAAAGGACATATTGCATTGCAGGACCACGGCAATGACGTGTGGTACAAGAATATTATGATTAAGAAATTGTAGTTAAGAGTTAAATGGTTGACTGGTTGAAAATATTAACAAGATGCTGTATCAAAGTAGATGATTTCCATAAGACTACATAGTAAGAGGAGAAATAAGAAGAAAAGCGCCAGCGAAGTTCAAAACTTTTATCAGTTACCAGTTTCCCATTTGTTCCTTTACAATTCGCTCCGGCTGATCTGCCTGGTGATGCTCCCATTCGGGATCATATTTTACAAACCAGCTCAGCCATAATGTTCTTGAGAACCGCATGAATATGGGCTGCAATGCTATCATCAAAACAGCATTAACAACAAGCCACCAGAATATCCTGTTATCACTGATCGAGAATCCTATAAATACCCACCATGCAATAAAAGTGGCAACTGAAAAAGCTACAGTAACCGCATAGCTCACATAACTTGTCCCGTAATAAAAACCGACCTCTATATCGGTTACCTGGCCGCATACAGGACATTTGTCATGCATTTTCATAAAGCGGTGATGCCTGAGTGCATAAGGATTTTTCGATTGAAAAATATAACCCTCCCGGCACCTGGGACATTTATTACCCAATACACTCAACACGTAAGACGGTTTGCTTTTTTCGTTATTCATAAAAAGCTATTTCTGTGCAAAAGTATGCCAGCGCCGTTTGGTTTGTAACATTTGTTTACCCCGCATATCCCTTTATTATTTGTTCCAGCTGACGTACCTGCATCACACCGCTTTGACGCCATACCATTTCGCCTTTTTTAAAAAGTATTAGTGTGGGCACCCCATTTATATTAAAAGCATTTGCCACATCGCGATTCTTATCAACATCAATTTTTAAAATGCGCAGAACGTCACCCATTTTTTCGTGTAGTTCCTGGAGGATTGGTTTCATCATTTTACACGGGCCGCACCACTCAGCAGTAAAATCTACCAGCACAGGTTTATCGCCATTGATAACATCACGGAATGTTTCTTTTTTCTGTGTAGTGTCCATAAAACAAAAGTTTTTGGAGTTATTAGGAGTTATTATAAGTGTTTTGCCTCAAAGATTATACCGTTAACCTGCCCGATGCATGTGAATGGTTCATGTAATTTCTTTTCCGTCTTGAGGTGGGGATGGGAGAACCTTTTCCATCTGCATACTTCTTGATCCCTTTATAAGAATATAGGTATTTTCAAAATGCTGTTGCTCAAACCATCCTTTTGCTTGTGTTGAATTATTAAAATAACAGTAATCGTTTTTAAATTGTTCAAAATCTCCACCTACCAAAACCACTTTTTCCCAGTGATGACGATTAATAAGCTCAATAATATTTCTGTGTTCATCAATGCTTTCTTTTCCCAGTTCCATCATCGCGCCAAGCATCAGTACCTTTTTGTCTGCCCGCATTTTTGAGAAATTTTCAATTGCGGCTTTCATACTGGTTGGATTAGCATTATAAGCATCAAGAATAATTCTGTTCGTGCCCTTTTCAATTAATTGCGACCGACTGTTGGAAGCAGCATAGGTCTCAATGCCCCATTTTATTTTTTTGTCGGGCACTTTAAAATATTTACCTACAGCGATAGCACATAAAATATTGGGTAAATTGTAATCACCGATCAATTGTGTTTCTACTTTATTGAATGAAGCGCCTTTTGTAACCTCAATTTCCAGGAAAGGTTCATTTTTGAGTGTATGGCCGGTCACTTCGCCATTTATCGTGCCATACCATACAATATTTTTTATGCCATTGCTCATGCTGTGCAGGTAATCATAATCATCAAATGCGAAAATAGTACCATTATGCTCCCTGATGAAGTTGTACAATTCTCCTTTTGCTTTTCGTACACCTTCAATGCCACCGAACCCTTCCAGGTGTGCTTTGCCGCAGTTAGTAATTATGCCATGAGTGGGTTGTGTGTATATGCAATAATTTTCAATTTCTTTTTGATGGTTGGCACCCATTTCAATCACTGCCATCTCGGCATCTTTCTGAACACGCAACAAAGTAAGAGGTATGCCGATATGATTATTTAAGTTACCCTGGGTTGTATAAGTTTTATAGTGTGATGATAATACAGTGTGCACCAGTTCTTTCGTTGTTGTTTTGCCATTGCTGCCGGTTATAGCAATAAATGGAATACTAAACTGTTCACGATGGTATTTAGCCAATTGCTGTAACGTTTCAAGCACATCAGTTGTTTTAATGATCCTTCTGTCATTACCGGGAAGGTCTTCGTCAACTATAGAATAGGCTGCTCCTGAATCCAGTGCTTTTAGCGCAAATTCATTCCCGTTAAAGCTGGGCCCCTTCAGGGCAAAGAAAAGATCACCTTGCTTCAATTTTCTTGAATCTGTTTGTACAGAAGGATGCTGAAGAAATATTTGATATAATGCCTCTGTTGTCACTATAAAAATTTTGCCGCAAGTTAAGAAAGTGAATGGAAAGAATTGTGTGCAGCAGCGCCTGGGTCATGTCACTGTAATTCTCTCTTCTGCAATCGGAATTTCAGCTTCATTTTTTAATAGTCAAAAGTTCTCAGGTGGCATAATTCGTGTGGCGATTTAACTATTGTTCAATTTTAAAACTTGTACTATGTCAGGTCGTGGAGATAATAATAAGCATGGATCTTCCGGGAGAGGAAGCAGTAATCAAAGCAACCAGCCTTTTGTTGCAGATGATGCAAAACAAAAAAAATCGAATCATGCAAAAAAGCAAACGGGTACTAAACCTTCCAGGCGCCAGGAAAAAACGCAGGACCAGTCATCTAACCGCAATATAAGCGCAGATAATGCAAAAGAATGAAAAGATAGACGCAACCAGGTGAGCATTGTTGTTCTGTGATTAACTGATGGGAACAACATTTATGGTTGTTGCGAATGCCAATTGGATGAATTTTTTTGTACCTGTAAACCATCGCGGGATAGTGTTTAAGCGGATCATTTAATAGTCTGTTGAATTTTTTTGTGCCTGGACAAATTATTAACTTCCGTGTTCTTTGTTCTTATAAAAAATTTACAGCTATGCCGTCACGAACAACAGAACTACTCTTAGAAGACATTGTACACGCGTCTGATAAAATATTAATGTATACAAGAGGCATGAGCTACTATGATTTTAGCGCGGATGATAAAACTGTTGATGCTGTTGTTAGAAATATCGAAATAATCAGCGAAGCTGCAGAGAAGATTTCGCAGGATTATAAAACTGCTCATCCAGAGATAGACTGGAGCAGCATTTCAAATTACGCCAGCCACACAGTACTCGATACTTCCATAATTAATTACGAGATGGCCTGGAAGATCAGGGAGGAAGATGCGTCTGACCTGTTAGAACAGGCGACTGCCTTATCCAATGAAAACAAGCGATGAGCGCACATTGACATAACCATGAAAACACAATCTAAAGTATTGAATCCGCGAAACAGGATTTATACTCCTTCATCGTCCACCACAAGTTTTATCAATTACTCAGGAAGCAGGCAGATTTTAGAGGTCCAATTTAAAGAAACAGGGAATATGTATCACTACTTTCATGTTCCTGAAGATGTATGGAAGGAGTATAAAAAAGAGATAATGACGGGCAGGTCATCCGGTAAATTTTATAACAGAAAAATAAAACCGGTTTATGAATTTGAAGAAATAGATGCATAGTATTACCGAACGATCAAGTGAGTGACACAAGGGACGCCTAATAAGAATACTGAAGCTGGCTCAAAAAAGAAAAACCTAAATCTGAAAATTCGAAAAAATCCAAATATAAATTCATAAAAATTCTTCCTCTCAAATACAAACAATAAACAAAAACAATAAAGATATTACCTTAGCTGCATGAGTAAGAAATTATTTCTGCTTGATGCGATGGCGCTTATTTTCCGCGCCTATTATGCACTGCTTCGCAATCCACGAATTACATCGAAGGGACTAAATACGAATGCACAATTTGGTTTTACCAATACATTATTTGACCTGATAAACCGGGAAAAACCAACACATATGGGGGTGTGCTTTGATACTTTCGCACCTACTGAACGCGAGGCGGATTTTACCGAATATAAAGCCAATCGCCAGCAAACGCCGGAAGATTTACTTGGTTCATTTGACCACATAAAAAAAATCATAAAAGGTTTCAATATTCCTGTTGTTGAAGTAGACGGCTATGAAGCAGACGACGTTATTGGAACGCTTGCCTGGCAGGCAGCTGATGCAGGTTTTAATGTATACATGGTAACTCCCGATAAAGATTTTGGACAGTTACTGATACATGATTGCGTATATATCTACAAGCCCGGGTACCAGGGTGGGGATTCAGAAATTCTTGATGCAAAAAAAATTTGTGAGAAATGGGGTATAGAGAGGGTTGAACAGGTTGTGGATATACTTGGATTAATGGGTGATTCAGTTGATAACATTCCGGGCATTCCGGGAATAGGTGAAAAGACCGCGTCGAAATTGCTGAAAGAATATGGTACACTTGAAAATGTGTTGGCTAATGCAGATAGTATCAAAGGTGCATTGGGTGAAAAGATCCGCAATGGAAGAGAGAGTGCCATCATGAGTAAAAAACTTGCAAAGATCATTACTAACGCGCCGGTTCAGTTTCATGAAGAAGATTTTCGTTTGAAGGACTGGAACAAACCTGAACTTATTGAAGTGTTTACAGAGCTTGAATTTAAAACGCTTGGCAAAAGAATTCTTGGTGATGAATTTAATGTGTTTCAGTCAACACAAGTTGCAGTTCAGACTGATTTGTTTGGAAATCCTGGAGGGAATACTGTTGTAAAAACAACTACTGTTGTTGAAGTAAAAGAATCAACCAATGGCGAAGATGAAGAAGCAGCTTCTGGTTTTCGCGCAGATAAAAATATCAGTAACACGCCTCATGATTATAGGGTTATTGATACCGAAGAAAAAATTACAGAACTGGTAAAGGAATTATCTCAACAAAAGGAAATATGCTTCGATACAGAAACAACGGGTACAGATCCCAACAATGTTGAGCTTATTGGGTTAAGTTTTACTTACAAACAGGGATCAGGTTATTATATTCCCTGCCCGGATCAACAGGGAACGGCAAAAATATTATTGCACCTGAAACCATTGTTTGATGATAACAGTAAGGTATGGGTGGGTCATAATATAAAATATGATCTTATTGTAATGAAGTGGTATGGCATTGAATTGAAAGGAGAAATATTTGATACCATGCTTGCTCATTATGTAATTGAGCCGGAAGGCAGGCGAAATATGGATGAGCTTAGTGCACAGTATCTGCAATATGAACCTATTAACATAGAAGAGCTGATTGGAAAGAAAGGGAAGAATCAGGGCACTCTGCGCAACACGGACGTAGAGAAAGTAAAAGACTATTCAGCAGAGGATGCTGATATCACGCTGCAACTGAAACATACATTTGTGCCTTTGCTGAAAGAAAAAGAGGTCGAAAAAGTTTTTTACGAAGTTGAGAACCCTTTAGTGCAGGTACTTACAGAAATGGAATATGAGGGCGTAAAAATTGATATGGCCTTTTTAAAGGATTATTCCGTACAGCTTGATATGGAGGCAAAAGCCGCAGAAGAGCGTGTGTTTGATTGTTGTGGAATCAGGTTTAATCTTGCGTCTCCAAAACAATTGGGTGAAGTTTTGTTTGAGCGTCTTAAACTTGATCCTAAAGCAAGAAAAACAAAAACGGGGCAATATGCAACAGGTGAAGATATATTGGCAAAACTGGCAAATCAACACGATGTGGCAAATGATATTTTGATCTACCGTGAATTAACAAAACTGAAATCAACTTATGTAGATGCATTGCCCGGCATGATCAATCCAAAAACAGGCAGGGTGCATACCTGTTATTCACAGGCAGTTGCCGTTACCGGGAGATTGAGCAGCAACAATCCAAATTTGCAAAACATTCCTATACGCACGGAAAAAGGAAAGGAAATACGTAAGGCATTTGTACCAAAAAATCCACATCATCTTCTGATCAGTGCCGATTATTCTCAAATTGAATTACGCATTGTTGCTGCGATCAGTGGGGATCAAAATATGGCCGATGCATTTAAACAAAACAAAGACATTCATACTGCCACAGCGGCAAAAGTTTATAGCGTTGCGGAAAACGCGGTAACAAAAGAAATGCGTTACAAAGCCAAGAGTGTGAATTTTGGGATCATATATGGACAGGGTGCTTTTGGCCTTGCGGATAATCTTGGTATCAGTCGCACCGAGGCAAAGCAGATCATTGACAATTATAAAAAAGAATTCTCCGGCATAGCAAGATATATGGACGATACAATTAACTCTGCGCGTGAGCTTGGTTACGTTAAAACGTTAATGGGGCGTAAACGCTGGTTAAGAGATATCAATTCTTCTAACTTCACCGTTCGCAGCTTTGCGGAGCGTAATGCCATTAACTCACCCATACAGGGCAGTGCAGCCGATATGATAAAACTTGCGATGATAAAAATTCACGCAGCGATCCAAAAGGAAAAATTGAGAAGTAAAATGATATTGCAGGTGCATGACGAACTGGTTTTTGACGTGTTAAAAGAAGAGATAGAAATATTGAAACCATTAATCCTTGAGAACATGAAGAATGCATTACCCTTGCCAAATGGCGTGCCTGTTGAAGCAGAAGTTGGAGTTGGAATAAATTGGCTGGAAGCGCATTAGGAGCCCCTATTTATGAAATGGAAATGACGCGCAGCAAATTTTGTTTCTAAATAAGAATTGGGTCGACGAGATAATAATATTTATTATTCTTGTTTCTTGATTCTTGTGTCTTATTTTCCTGATTCTAATGATCATTGTTATTCAATGCAAAGACCAGGTTGGATTGGTGGCTGCCATTGCAGGTGTGCTTGCAAAGGAGAACATCAACATTGTATCCATGCGTGAACACGTAGATGCTGTTGACAACCGTTTTTTTGTAAGAATCGAGACCGAACAATTTGCAGATGCCACGGCGCTTGAGAAAAAATTGAGTAATGTATTATCCGCAGGTGCCTCAATAAAAGTTAATCCATCCCCCGAAAAAAAGATTATCGTATTGGTAACAAAAGAATATCACTGTCTTGCCGATATTCTTATTCGCAATCGCTTCCAAACTTTAGGCGCTTCTGTGCAGTGTGTGATCGGCAATCACCCAACCCTGCAAGGTATTTGTGAACGTTTTGATATTCCCTTTTATCTCGTTTCGCATCAGAATAAGAACAAAGAAATCTTTGAAGAGCAACTATTAAATGTTATTGGTCAATACCAGTATGATTATATAATCCTTGCGAAGTTCATGCGCATTTTATCGTCGCAGTTTATAGATAAGTTTGCTACGCGCATCATTAACATTCATCATTCATTCTTACCGGCATTTGTTGGCGCAAATCCTTACAGGCAAGCCTTTGAGCGAGGCGTAAAGTTAATAGGAGCAACAGCGCATTTCGTGACAAATGAGCTCGACGAAGGCCCAATCATTGCTCAACAGATCATTCCTGTGAATCATTCCTATACAACAGCAGCAATGATGAAGGCCGGCAAAGAAATTGAAACAGCCGTACTTGCAAAAGCATTACAATTGGTGTTTGATGACAGGGTATTTGTCTATCACAACAAAACAGTGGTGTTTGAGTAAGAAGTTGTAGCCGGCAAAAGTAATTCTGCCAGGCTTTTGTTGTGTCACTCTCTTGTGCGCCTGTCTCAGGATGCAACAGTTTTCTTATTTAGGTTCTCTTAAGGGATTAATCTACAAAAATTTTCTGATGAGCCACAGGATAGCTGAAAGCAAAACGCTTAATAATATCATTGTTGTTATGGGAAAGTAGAAATGAAAATTTTCTTTTTCGATCCTTATATCGCCTGGCAAACGGCCGATCCAATTTAATTTATCGTGAAAGAAATAAATTAATAATCCAATAATAATAATTGCGGCTCCTATTATAATAATATATTTTCCGGTATCCTGGTTCACGTTAGCAATATTAATTTCAAAAATTAATTATGCAAGTGAAATAAAATCATAAAATTATTCCGCCCATTCCCCGGCCATTCATTCTTACAAAACCTTCTCCTGCTTTAACACCTAATTCTCTTCCGCGAAATTCTTCCATCGCTGCATGCCCACAACCATATATGCTGTCAGGGTCCTGGCTTGTATGACAAAAAATGGCTTTTCTTTTTTGTTCCTGTGTATCACTGATATCTACATAGTCTGTTGGACGAAATGCCATTGTTTGATTACCCGCACATACTTCAAAAAAATAGAGCAAAAATTTCTGTTGTGAATGCATCCAGGCCTGGATGGTCAGCATACTGGCCGCCTGGTGGTCTTTATGCGAATCAATTGGCCAATGTGTAAAAACAATATCAGGTTTCTCGTTTGCAATAAACTGCTGCATTTTATTTATCCATTCGTTATTTATCACCGTATCTCCGTCAATCTGTCCTGCAAACACTGCTCTTGCATTTAATATTTTACAAGCATTTATTGCTTCCTGTTTTCGTATCGCCGCTGCTTCGTCATGTGTTTTACCCTCGATGCCTGCTTCGCCCGTAGTTAAATAAATGATTGTGATAGCACAACCTGCATTTGCAAACTTTGCTAAAGTACCTCCGCAGCCACTTTCAGGGTCATCAGGATGGCCGCCTATACAAACAATCTTCTTCTTATCAGCTTGTTTATTTGTTTGCGCATGCAATAAAGATGGCAGGGATAATAAACTTAATCCTGCTGCTGTAGTCTTTACAAACTGACGGCGCGTATTTTTTGATTTTTTCATAATACAGATCGTTTGCACTAATGTAAAACATTTAGAATAGTTCGCCCGGTACTTGTTGAAGGTGAGATAAAATTGAAAAGTTGTGGGACATGATCCACTGAAGAGAAAACTCATTTCAAAACAAACCTGGGAAGATGTAAAAAAGATGCCATTTGCAAATACAGGAAGTGATCCTGCTTATTCGGGACGATGGATGTCATGAAAATGCCGCTGCCGGTAACGCAAAAGATCATTAATGGCATCATTGATATCATTTTATTCTTCACCGGAGCCTAAGATCACCTCACTAAAGATCCTGTTATTATTTGTTGAGCGGTATCTTTAGCATTGCTCCAAAAGATACCTTTATCATAATTATTTACGCTTATGAGCAGCCGGTCATTTCAACTTTTTGTTGCAAGTTTAATAGTAATGCAATCCGTATGGTCCCAGAGCAATCATTCACAAGCGATGGATTTTGAAAAATATGATCCTGTCTCTACGCTTGTGGTACCTGAACATATACTTACTCATGCAAAGTTTCCCTTTATTGATGTGCATAATCACCAGTGGAATGTACCCGGCCAGAATATCCCTTCACTTTTTTCTGAAATGGATAAACTTAATATGAAAATAATGGTGAACCTGAGTGGCAGAGGTTACAAACAAAGCAATGGTGTAAATGGTGATTTTGATGTGAACGATCATAATTACCTGTTGCGCTCCATGGAGAACGTAAAGAAAACAGGTGCAGGGCGGCTTGTATTTTTTACAAACATTTCTTTTGTTGGTTTTGGCGAACCAGGCTGGGCAGAAAAAACTTTGCATGAACTGGAAAGTGATGTGAAGTCCGGGGCATGCGGATTGAAAATTTACAAGGACCTTGGCTTTTATTTTAAGGATGAAAAAGGAAAACTGATCCGTATAGATGACCCACGGCTCGATCCTGTTTGGAAAAAATGTGGCGAATTAAAAATACCGGTATTAATTCATTCTGCTGATCCAAAACCATTTTGGTTTCCTGAAGATGAACACAACGAACGCTGGCTGGAAGTCGCTACACATCCTGACCGCAAGCGAAGTAACACCGACCCTGCCCCATGGGATACATTGATAGAAGAACAACATCGTGTTTTTAAACGGCATCCGAACACTATTTTTATTGCAGCACATTTTGGATGGTATGCAAACGATTTAACAACACTTGGGAAATTACTGGATGCATTGCCCAATGTGTACACAGAGTTTGGCGCAGTAATAGCAGAACTGGGGCGCCAGCCTCGTGCGGCAAAGGCCTTTTTTGAAAAGTACCAGGACAGGATTTTATTTGGCAAAGACAGTTGGGCGCCGGAAGAATATGCAACTTATTTTCGCGTGCTTGAAACAGAAGACGAATATTTTCCTTATCATAAAAAATATCATGCCTTCTGGCGCATGTATGGTATCGGCTTGAGTGATGATATTTTGAAGAAAGTATATTATAAAAATGCTCTGAAGATCATTCCCGGGCTTGACAAAACCATGTTCCCGGATTAGGGATTAATATTGTTAATAAATCTCTTAGCTTCTAAATTAGATACACTTAAAATTTTCCCGGTAATACTTTTTCAACCAGCTTTTTGTAGCTGTCAATGTCCTTTGTGGACTGCAATACAACGAGATTGCTTTGACTGATAATGGTATAACTATACTTGTCTGCTGTAAGCCATGGTAAAATACGACCGGATGTTTCGGGCCTGGTTTTATCTACATATTTTACCGCTTCATCAGCATCGGCGAAGGGACCAATAAGCACCAGGTTGTAGCGGTCATCTAATTTCACAGGTGTTATATTTAACTTTTGGCTGTAGAAATTTACCTGGTTATACTTGCTAAAGGCATTCTTAGCTTCATTGACATAAACGGGAGCCACTTTATCAAGCATGATGGCAACAAATTGTGAATCCTTTGCATTAAACGAAAAGGTTTTCACAACAGGTGCAGCGCCACTGCTTGAATCCACTTTTGTTTTTGCCAGTTGTGTCACAGGATTTGATACTACGGAATCACGTTTTACCTCTGCTTTTTGAATGGTTGGCTTCACCGGTGTAAGGTCAACAACCGGTGTTTCATTTTCTTCGTACCGTTTTATTTGCAAATTAGTAAGATAATTTTCAATCTGTTTTCTTCGATGCAGCACATCGATCATAGTTGTTGCTTTTTCGGCTAAAGGCGTTTGCGGGTACAGGGTTTCAAGATTATGAAGACGTTCTATTGCACTGCTATCCTCTCTTTTCGAAACGTAATATATAGATTCTATGTAGAGTAATTGTGGTGTCCAGTAACTATCGCCATATATACTATCAGCCTTTGCCTTTTCATTTTTGGCTTCCTCAAACCTGCCTTCAATAAAAAGATTATAGATCTCTTTGTATTTCAATGTTGCCGGATCATTGGTGTTTGTGGCAGTATCCTCAGCCGGAGGTTTATCTAACTTAGCTGCCCAGCCACCCTCTGGAAACTGCTGCTTAAGTGCATGCTGAACCGAATCAGCAGACGACCTGCGACCGACTTTATTATAACAATAATATAAATTGAACAGGGTTTCTTCCAAATGGGCACTGTCACGATATTTATTCAGTAATTCCTCGTAAGCATTTATTGCCGATGGATAATCTTCGAGTTTATTCTGAAATGCTACGCCATTCTGAAAGAGTGCTTCAGCAATTTTATCGTTCGAAGCCTTTACTTGTTCTTCAGTGAGTGGCAGATGTGAGTACAATGCATCAAAGGTAATTTCACCATTCTCACCAGGCTCTGCACCAGTTTGAGCATTAGGTTCATCATTATCTACAGTGTCGCTGCTATCAGTATCTTCCTGGTTAGGGT
Source organism: Chitinophagaceae bacterium (assembly GCA_036558585.1). Taxonomy (GTDB): domain Bacteria; phylum Bacteroidota; class Bacteroidia; order Chitinophagales; family Chitinophagaceae; genus DATBFI01. Next base: position 8,350 of record DATBFI010000616.1, on the reverse strand, counting down.
TATCAGCCTGCACAGTAAGAGCGGCAAGTCTTCGCCAGTTATCTTTGTTGGGACGGTTACCCCATTTGGCCCTGAACTGGTTATAACCTGTGCTCTTAAGCGATATATTGTTAAAATACCAGTCACTGCTTTTACCTGCCATATTAAAAATATCAGAAGGTGCTTGTTGCACTGCGGGATTGGAACTAAGTTCGGGCTCTTCTTTCAAACCTTGTTCTTTACGCAGGGTCTTGACCATTTTACGCACGACTGCCTCGCGCTTATCTTTCGGCATAGCTGCAATCGCCTGCAGACTATCTTCATTATTTATTACAATAATATTAGCAGCAATAGTATTCAGGGCATCCATTCGTTCATTGATCCTTAGTTTATCGCTGTCATTTGTAATAGTAGATATATCTACGCTATCATAAAAGTTTTTTGATGCAACATATTGTTGCTGATCGAAGTTGATATCTGCAAGCAGCAGGAAGGACCTGCTTCTTTGTGCGGGGTTATCGTCAGCATTGTATTCAATACTTTTTTTCAACATTTTCCCGGCCGCAACAGGATCTTTCTTTTCAAGCTCTACCTGGGCAATGGCATAATAGATAATATCACGGTTACCTGCGTATTTGTCGCGATGTGCCATTTTCATCAGGTTGTTCAGTTTCTCCTGGATTATTTTTTCTTCCTCTCCGCCGGAGGCCTTTATACTGTTGAGATTGGCATAAACTTCCATAATCGGGTCCGTGGTAGTTTCTGCGCATTTAGTATACCACACAACAGCCTGCTCATTATTATTCGCAAGCTGGTATAGCTGTGCAATAAGAAATTCCCTTCTCGCTTTTTCAAGTTTATTTTCTGTAATGTCCAGGGCTTTTGACAAATGAAAACCTGCACTATCATAAACGGATTGTTTATAATACCAGTAAGCCATTATTTCATTTAACTGGCTTTTCAGCCGTTCAGGAAAAACAGGGTCATTTCTTAAAATTTCTAAAATACCTGCTGCTTCACCAAACCTGTCGGTTTCAGTATAGTTGCGGGCTTGCCACAGTATTGCATCATTTCTGCTGGGCGGTTCGGAAACGATGCTCTTTGGAAAACGATTATCTTCTTTTGTTGCTATACTGAATACACCATCGGTTTTTGAAGCGTTACTGCCTATGGGTATATCAAATCCTCCTTCCTCTTTTGGAGCAAACGCATAATTTATATAGCGAAATACCTGTTCGGCAGAATCAAAGTTTTTTCTGTAGAAATATGCTTCACCTAACAGGAGGTAAAGATTATCAACCCAATCATTGCGCAGGTCGTGCAATAAAATTCCTGCATTGCATTTATAAATTACAGAATCAAGTTCTCCGCTTGCCGATGTTACATCAAGACTGTAATTGTAAAAGGGTAAAAGCTTTGTATAATCATCCGGCGAGGATATTTTGGCCTGGTCAACAATATCTTTTAATATGTTGGTTGCGTTGAAATAATAATTATAGTGTGTAAATGTGTTTTGAATAAAGCGGCGGGAGAAATTAAATTTTTTTTGTCCTGTTTTTTCAGAGCCCAGTGTTCTGTTTTCATACTTCTCGGGTTTCTTTAAATCAACATTAGTGCCTGGTTGAGTGTAAGCAGCAACAGCAATACTCCAAAAAAATATAAGCAAAAAAGTATATGTAAAACCCCGCCTCATACAGTAAAGATTCAAAATATATAAACACAAAACTGGAGTAAATATTTTAAGGGGCAGTTATTTTTTCCAGAGGTTTAATGGCTTTTCGAAATTGAAAATGATAAAAAGAAAAATTTTTATAAGCCGCAACGGATGATATGAATGGCGTATTTCCTGTTTACATGCATAAATTCTGAATGACAGGCGAGTATGATTATAATTCTACAAATTACAAATTCCTGTTTTTCAATTCCCCTGACACCCCTCCAAATTAATCCTATCTTTATTTTTTTATTTTGGAATATGACCGAGATCGAAAATAGCAATCCCCTGAAACGATTGCAAAACCACTACCGCCTGGTAGTGATGAATGATGACACTTATGAAGAGGTGATCACATTCAGGTTATCAAGGCTTAGTGTGTATGTTGCTTTAAGTACCATATTTGTTTTACTTGTTAGTTTAACAGTAGCATTATTGGTATTTACACCACTTAAATATTATATTCCCGGGTATGGGAACCCTACTAATCGTGTTCAGCTTGAGGAATTAAAAATGCGTACCGATTCACTCGAACAAGCTATCCGGTATAAGGATCAATACCTGGACAATATTAAAAAAGTTTTGGGAGCAGATATGCCCGCTAAGTTTGATACAGCATCGCTAAAAGTTCCGAAGCCAGTAATTTCCGCAGATTAGAAGATTTAAATGTTTAAATAAAACAGGATGAAACGGAATAGCGAAAATTTATAGAGGCCATGAAGAACAAACAAAAAAGTAATAAACAGATATTCTTAGAATATTCCGGTCTTGCTTTTCAACTGCTTGCGGTTATCGGTATTTCCATTTATGCAGGTCTTTACCTTGACAAGTGGATAAAAATAAAATTCCCTCTGTTTCTGTGGTTATTACCTTTGATCGCAATTATTTGAACGATCATCAAAATAATAAAGGATACATCAAATAAATAATATGGATACGCGGAAAAGCGCCAATGCAATTGCCCCTATGCTGGTTTTCTTTCTCCTCGTTAACTCTTTCTGCCTCATATTTAAGAACTGGCTCGATGCAAAAGCTATTGACCATATGGTTGTGATAGTGGCAAATTGTATCCTCTTTGTTCTTTCAATACTCATTTTTTTCATGCATAAAAGATCGGCACAAAATGCGAACCCAAATGTATTTGTAAGAAGTGTTATGGCAGGAACTTTTATAAAGCTTGTGGTTATTGCAGGTGCGGTGACAATATATTTAATGACAGCAGGCGAAAATAAAAGTGTTTATGCTGTCGTTGCAGGGATTGGGTTATATTTTATTTACACATTTATTGAAGTTAAAAGTACATCTCGACTAAACAAAGAGCATGGCCGCAGTTAACGAACACCCAATGCATGCCCTGACAGCTTTTTTGCCCGAGGGAACATTTGAGAACGTAGTGTATTATCTTCATCAGCATCATGTACATCTTACTGTTACAAGAGAACGAAAAAGCATACTGGGTGATTACAGAAATGCAGTACACGGTAAGAATCACCGGATAACGGTAAACGGTAACCTTAATAAATATGCATTCCTGATCACTTTGTTGCATGAACTGGCTCATTTACTTACATATGAGCAATATGGTCACCGCGTTTCAGCGCATGGCAAAGAATGGAAAGCATGTTACGGCCTGCTCTTGGCCGATTTTGTAAAGAAAAAAATTTTTCCGGCCGATATTGAACATGAACTGAGAAAGTCACTTATAAACCCTGCCGCAAGCAGTTGCGCCGAAGAAAGCCTCATGCGCATTCTCCGTAAATATGACAAAAGAAAAAATGGCTCGTGCTTCCTGGAAGAATTGCCATATGGTTCATTTTTTAAAACGAAGGATGGAAGAATATTTCAAAAAGGAGAACAATTGCGTAAGCGGTTTAAATGTAAAGAGAGGAGCACAAGTGTTGTTTATTTATTCAGTCCCATCTATGAAGTAAAATTGTGTATTTAATATAGCGGGTGACATGATGTATTTTCGTAGACAATATTGTAGTGTTCGTCGCAATATTTTTACTACACCTTTTCAAACTTAATTAAATGGTTAGATTAGTATATAATTTTCAACCCGCAATTAAACTGCTTGTTGTATGATACTTTCTAAGAATTTATTGTTCGGTTTTTTAGTAATGCCTCTCTTCACAATTGCGCAGGATAATAACTCATCCGGGATAGATTCTATTGCCGGAAGATTAATTAAAAATTTGCGTTCCGGTACGAAAGAAAAAATACTTCTTCAAACAGACAGGCAGGTGTATGGATCGGGTGAAACAATATGGTTTAAAGCGTATATAGTTGATTCATTAAGCAATAAGCTAACCGATAAAAGCAGGATTTTATTTGTTGATCTTGTTGATGCAAAGGATAGTGTACTTACACAGTTGCTTTTGCATGGCGACAGGCTAAACACAGACGGGTCTATTATTTTGAGTGACTCTTTATATGAAGGATACTACTGGCTGCGTGCCTATACCGGGAAAATGACCAGTGAAAATGTGGGCAATATTTCAGTTCAGCCTGTTTACATCGTGTCAACGAAAAAAAATGGTTCAACGCCTGCTTATGATACAAATAATACTGCTGAAGCAACTACAGGTACGCAGCCTGTGTTAGACATTTACCCGGAAGGAGGTTCAATAATTTCGGGGACCAACACAACTGTTGCTGTTAAAGCACATGATCAGCAACTACATCCATTAGCTGTTTCCGGTATTGTCAGGGATACGAAGGATACGATCGTTGCAAAATTTTCTACAAATAATGAAGGATTAGGGAAATTTAGTTTTTCACCAACATGGTTTGGCAAATACCGCGTTTACATTCAGAATAAAGATAGATATGATTCTGTAGCATTGTTGCCCCGTGTAAATCCTTATGCCGCACAGCTTTCGGTGACTGAGCAAACTGATCAATCCATAAAAGCAAGAGTAATGCTTGAAGATTCAATTTTTACAAATGACTATACAACGTATATTCTTGGAATAAGTAAAGACAGTGTTTGTTTTGCAGGAGTTGGCAGGGGAATGTATGAACTAAATATTCCTGTTTCTAATTTTCCCGCAGGTGTTGCAACCTTGCTTTTATTTAATGAAAAAAAACAATTGGTGAGTGAAAGAAATATTTACATCAATAAAAAAGATTACAATATAAATATTAGCATAGATAAGGAAAATTATGCGGCAAGAGAAAATGTAAAAATGAATATTGATTTAACAGATGCAGCCGGAAAACCTCTGATGGCTGCTCTTACTGTATCAGTAATTGATAGTCGTATTGCTGACACAACGAATAAGTTGTACAGTGATTCTCTGCAAGATCATTCACCGGCAGATGCTGATCTTATTATGCTTACACAAGCAAGTTTGTATAAAAATCACATGGATGAGCAGGCTATGATGAATGCGCCTTCGGCGGGCGAAACCGATGATGCTTTAAGGCTGAAGGGAAAAGTGATCAACAAGAAAAAGGAACCCTTGCCAAACATGGAAGTAGTATTAATGTCTAATAAAAATAATGGTCTTTTTTTGCAGGACACCACCGATGAAAAAGGAAGATTTACTTTTCTGTTACCTGACTACGACGATAGTACACAATTCAATTTGCAGGTAAACAATTTAAAAGGAGCAAAAGAGGATTATGATATTCTTACAGACCCACTTGATCTTCCGCATTTCGCCACACCGTCCGTTCTTAAACAAAAATTTTTTACTGATCAGGTACAACTTGCAAAAAATATTAAGGCATATCATATTGACTCGGTGGTAATCGGTTCCGGAAAAGGATGGCTAACACCTGTTACAGTAACAACAGTTGATGAAAAAGAGTCAGGCAAAAAGAAAAAAAATACTTCTTCCGATATTATTACACGGGAAATGTTACAGGCGGGCGGCGTCAATAATGTAGGTGCTGCCGTATTGCGAAGCGGCAAATTACATCTGGTGGGTGGTTATCTCATGTCCGGCGGCCCCAATGCATTTGCCCCTTCACCGCTGGATGAACCTAATGTGATCATGGATGGGATCCAGGTTTCAGTTTCAGGCGGAGTACAGGATGCTACGGAAAGAAGCCCGGTACTTGCATTTTTAAAAACGGTTTCAACAGACCAGGTTGATTACATCCGGATTTTAACCGGTAATGAAGCTGGCATTTACGGTGTAAGATCAGGGCATGGTGTTATCGAAATACACACAACAAGTAAGCTTACAAACTATGCCACCACGAACGGAATAAAAACAATAGTTCCAAAGGGGTTTTATGTGGCACCATCTTTTAGTATGCCCGATTATAACAATAAAGAAAAAAAGTATTCAAAATTTCCTGATCGGCGACTTACTATTTATTGGAATGGCGATCTGGTTACTGACAATAATGGAAAAGTAACGATTAATTTCTTCGCTGCTGATGTCCCTGCAACCTATATTGCAACAATAACCGGTATTACCGCTAACGGGAATAAAATTTATAAAACGATACTGATCAGCAGAAAATAATTATTCCGGGTTTTCAGGTAATTACAAGAATTATTTGATTGCACTAATTCCAGTCATTAGTGTTTAAAGTGTCTCAATCCGGTCAATACCATGGCAAGATTGTTTTGCACGCAATAGTTAATGCTGTCTTTATCACGAATAGATCCGCCTGGTTGAATAAACGCCTCAATGCCCTCTGCATGGCCCATCTGCACGCAATCGTTGAAGGGAAAAAATGCATCGCTGGCTAAAACTGCACCATGCAAATCAAAATTGAATTGGGTTGCTTTATCAACTGCCTGCCGAAGTGAATCAATACGGCTTGTTTGCCCACATCCTTTACCTACCAGTTGTTTATTTTTTACCAATGCAATTGCATTACTCTTTAAATGTTTACAAACAATGTTGGCAAATACCAGGTCTTCTTTTTCCGTTGATGTGGTTTCTCTTCCGCCAACTTCTTTCCATTCAGAATAATTTCCTTCATCCTGATCCTGGACAAGTGTTCCATTCAAAAGGGATTTAAATTGATTTTTTGGACCTGCCTGTACGACAGGCAGGTTTTTCCCTTTCACCTGTAATAATATTCTGTTCTTTTTGCTTTTTAAAATTTGTAAAGCATCATTATCAAATGAAGGAGCAATTAAAACTTCAAAGAAAATTTCATTAATTGCTGTTGCGGTATCTTTATCAATATCTTTATTACAAATAAGCACGCCACCAAATGCACTTTCCGGATCGCCTGCCAAAGCCGCGTCCCAGCTGTCTTTTACACGAGCTCTTACTGCAATGCCACACACATTTGTGTGTTTAATGATCGCAAAAACAGCCTCTTTCATTTCTTGTTTAAATTCATGTATTAATTGAATGGCGGCATCCACATCCACAAGATTGTTATAAGATAGCTCTTTGCCATGCAGTTGTGTAAATATTTCGTTTAAGTCACCATAGAAAGATGCGTGCTGATGCGGATTCTCACCGTATCGCAAAGCTTGTTTATGACTTAACGGCTGCAGGATTGTTTTATTGAAATAATTATTGATAGCAATATCATAATTCATTACCACTTCAAAAGCCTTTGCCGCATATGTTCTTCGCTGCTCTAAGGTTGTTTCACCATTTTGACTATGGAGTAAGTCAACTAATGAAGGATAATCTTCCTTTGAAGCAACTACTGCAAGATCACTGAAATTTTTTGCTGCAGCACGGATCATGGATGGCCCGCCGATATCAATTTTTTCAATGATAAGTCTCTCTTCTTTTGTATTGTGTAATGTTTCCTCAAAGGGATACAAGTCCACGATCACAAGATCGATTTCAGGAATTTGATATTCCTTCATTTCAGTTACATCCCGTTCCACATCTCTTCTGCCCAATATTCCCCCAAATACAGCGGGGTGCAATGTTTTTACTCTTCCTCCAAGAATTGACGGATATGTAGTAAGGCTTTCAACCGGGATACATGCAATGCTCAACTCTTCGATAAATTTTTGTGTTCCACCCGTAGAATAAATAGTAATACCTAACCTTTGCAGCTCTTTCACAACCGGCTCCAATCCATCTTTATAAAAAACAGAGATAAGTGCACTTTTGATTTTCTTCTGCATGTTACATGTTTTATTAAATAGCGTACTGCTTACCATAAATTAAAGTAGTAATTAAACAATAGCTATTAATGGAGTTATAGATCCATTACAAAAGCACCCTGCCCGGGAACTGAATGGAAGCGCAAATGTAGGCTGTCGCAATCTTTTTTCCAGCGCTCTATTTTCCATAAAGGATTACTGCTGTCAAAAACTATTTGCCTGAAACTAAAAATACTTTGCAGTTGGCTGATATATACTTTGGTATTTTTAGAGATAATAATAACATCAACAGGTATTTTGTTTTGTACGGGTCGGCTATGGAAAGAACTATCAATAAGAAGAACCGTTGTGTTATTAATTTTTGTGATCTTATTATTTATAAAAAAACCGGCGCCGCCCGATCCGGAATAAGTCCTGTACAAAATACGGGCAGGCTCTAAATGAAAGTTGCGGAGAAAATCATCTTGTAATAAAATGCTGTCACCAATAAAGCTGTACTCATTGCCCTGGATAATATCAATCGCCGGTAATTTTGGTACATTATAAACGATAAGCTTTTGCTGTTGATTACGTTTAACCAGATCAACAGAAATTAGTATCACAAAACCCGC
>DATBFI010000615.1:0-8290 GCA_036558585.1 Chitinophagaceae bacterium | reverse complement strand
CGAAAGAAAATCCTTTGTAATTAAATAAAAGTCAGCTACAATAATTCCTATAATGAAGATGTACCAATAACCCAATAGAGATTTTGTAAGATAATATTTATGGCTAAATAATGATACTTCTTCGGGGTGAAAGACGCAGGTCAATACGAAGAAAGCAAGTAACGAACATCTTCTTAGTAAATGATTCTTTAAAAAAAGTGCAATAGCAAATAACGGGAAAATCAAATAATACTGTATTTCAATTTCGAGTGTCCATGCAACGGGGTTAATTGTGCTGATATGATTATAGAGAGCATTATGCATATAAAATGCGCTGGCCACAAAATGCTTCATCGTATATGAAAATGGCTGATGCAGTATAAACAGAACACCTAATAAAAAAAGAACCAGCGTGATAATATACGGAGGTTCAATGCGCGTTAATCGCCTGTAATAATAATGTCGCCATAATATTTTTTGTTGATTGTATACACAGGCTTTTAAAAAAGGTATAGCAAGAATAAAACCACTTATGAAGAAAAAAATATTCACTCCTGCCCCACATTCTTCCAGGAAAATAGCTAAACGGCTGCCCATAGCAGACAGGGGAGAAGAGGGATAAAAACGCAATAAATTATTGTTGATATGTGAAAAAATTACAAGCAGAATAGAAATGAAACGCAAACCCTCGATCTCAGGTATGATTTCTTTTCCGTCGGTAATGCGCGAAAGCTTTAATTTCAAAATAAACGGTTTAGAAAATAATTATTTGCTTTAGCACGATTTTTTTAGCTCCATGTCTTTCTTAAAAATCTTAACCAGTTTCCATGCATAATGTTTTCTATATTCTCTGCGGTGTAACCCCTGGATGAAAGTATGAATGGAATTTTTTGAAGGTCAGCTATTGTTTCAATGTCGTATGGACATTGTTCCTGGCCGTACGCTCCATCGAGGTCGGAGCCAATACCCACATGCAGGGCGTTGCCTGCCAGCTGGCAAATATGATCAATATGATCGATCTCTTTTTCCAAATCACAATTCATTTGTTTTGGAGTTGATTTCCCGCGAATCCAATGTGGAACTATCATCCATGCATCCATTGGAGCACCAATTACTGCACCACGTGCAATTAAAAATTTTATTTGCTCATCACTGAATTGCCTGTTGTGATTTACCAATGCTCTGCAATTGTTATGACTTGCCCAAATATGACCATGAAAAATATCCATTGCATCCCAGAATGCATCATCGCATAGATGTGTTGCATCAAGAATCATATTTAGTCGCTCCATTTCTTTTATTAATGCTTTTCCCTGCTGATTTAAATGGCCTGTAGCGTCTGTTCCGTTGGCATAACGCCCGGGGCCGTAATGTGCAGGCCCTACCGCACGCAAACCATATGCATAGGCTGTTTCTAAATTCCGTAATGTAATAAGCGAATCTGCACCCTCCAAACTTAAAATATAACCAATTGGTTTTTCATTATTCCTATCATTTGTCCATAAGGATACATGTTGCTCTAATGTGACGATATTTGTTATCATTTTTATTTCACCACACTCTTCCATTGCTTTGTACCATGCAAGCTGTGCCTGAGTTTGCGCCCATGCCTGTTCTGCTGAATGCCAGCCTGGAAGCCGGTTTCCCGGTTCCACATATCGTGCGATCTGCGTGGCTACGACTAACCCGATATTGCCTTTTCGTAATTCAGGAAATGAAACAACACCTTTACTGCGATCAGGCTTATCTGTTAATCCTCGTTCACGTTCTCTTATTTCAAAAACGGATTTACGTAAATCACGGTTCCATTCCATTGCATTCATGCTAAGATCCAGATGCGCGTCTATGGTAAACATGAGTTTAATGTGAAAATGTGAAAATATGCAAATGTGCAAATGAACGGCGATGAATATTTACTAAGTTCCTCAGTATTTATCCTCACTTAATTCCAATTTCCTATAGCTTGAATCCTGCAACCTACACATTGATCTTCCTGTCTCTTGCAACCACTCTCCATTCATCTACTACTTTATTGGTTTCAATAACAAACGCTTTTTCGTACAAAGCAACAGTAGGACAAATATGCACCGGTACACCATACAACACCTCACCAACTTTGTGCAGAGAGGTATCCTCTACTTTCAGAACAAGATGTTCTTCACTTTGCCCAATAGGCGTTGCATCGGGTGCATTTAAAAAATGTACACGTGGCAAAGGATTCTCTGCTGCAACAGACTTATGCCCAAGATCGGTGCAGAGGGTATTTTCATCAACAACTGATATTACTCTGGATATAATCACTGCGGCATAATCAAATGGTTCATCAGGGAGTGAATTTTTATAACCCCAATCCCAAAAGACAAATGTGCCGGGACTACATTCAATGCTTTCTCTCTGTGCATGAATGGGAAAAGTAGGCGAACCACCGGCAACTATCTGTAATCCTTTTTGTTCAAGCCCCTGTATTTGTTTTGCTAAATTTATTGCCGACTCAAAGGCTTCATCAGTTCTTTGCTTTCTTACCCCAACATTTGTATCACGAATGTGTCCATCATAAATATGCAGCCCAACGATGATAAGACCCTTTAGTTTATTGCAGTCATGAAATAATTTTAGTGCTTTTTCAGTTGGTTCGACACCTGTGCGATTCATACCAACATTAAGGTCAATGTAAACATTCAGTATCAAATCATTTGATGAAAATATTTCCGAAATATTTTTTGCGGCATTATAATCATCGACCACACACGAAAAACGTGTTGAAGGATATGTTCTCACCAGTTGCAGCAGGCGATTGACTTTTGGTCCTACAAGTTGATATGCAAGCAACACATCAGGTGCATTGATCATTGCCAGCATTTCTGCTTCCGCTATGGTAGCACATTTAAATTTGGTGATGCCTTCATTCAACATCATGCTGCATACTTCGGCAATTTTATTTGTCTTTACATGTGGACGAAGATGCTCAACATCTTTCATCTTTTTGAGCAAACGAATATTTTCTTGTACGCGCTCTTTATAGATAAGCAGTGCAGGAGAGTCAATCGTATCAATATTTTCTATTTCGTACCATTTCATGGGATTTAGATTTTAGATTCACGATTTGATTTTGTAATGAGACCTGGTGGATTTTATATTTTCGCGCCCTGCGAAGCGAAGTCGCTTCGCGATTTTTAGCGCCTTGTAATTTTTCATCATTCATTTTTGTCAAGTCCGGAGACTTGACGCATAAATACTGCGAAGTCCGGAGACTTCGCAGAGCGAAAGATAATAAAATCATTTAATCACTCAATCGTTCCAATCATTGGTTCAATTCAAATATTGCCTCAATTTCGACCGGAATATTATCGGGCAGAGAACCCATGCCCACCGCACTTCTTACGCCAATGCCATTCTCTTCACCCCACACCTGTGCAAATAATTCACTGCAGCCATTAATAATGAATGGATGCCTGTGAAAATCCTGTGTGCAATTTACCATGCCCAACACTTTTATTACGCGTTTTATCCTGTTAAGTGAACCAAGATTTGCTTTCAGGGTTGCAAGAATGGTCAGGCCTACCTGTCTCGCAGCAAGCTTTCCGTCATTGGCCTCCATATCAGCGCCAATGCGACCTGTGATAAAACTTTTATCAGGCAACAAAGGCCCGTGTCCCGATACATACACATGATTGCCATCAACGAGAGAAGGCTTATAAACGCCCTGCGGTGTTGGTGCAGGCGGCAATTCTAAATTTAGTTGTGCAAATCTTTCGTCAGGTGACATAAATTTTTATTTAACGTGTTAAATTTTCTGATTTGTGTTCGGAATTCTAAAGGTCTGAATTCTTTGTTTCATATTTTGCCCTTTTACACTCTTCAAAACATTGTTGATATATGCAGATGCGAGATCAGAACGTACAGGAGCCTGCCTGCCGGCAAAGGCAGGTGCGACGCAAGTGAAGTATCATAGCAGTAATGAAGCCTGGTTCATAAAAAAATAAATCATTTAAATTTTGTCTGCGGTCAAATGAAATAATTCAGAATGAACACACCAATCAATCCTACGACAGAAACAACTGTTTCCATCAGGCTCCATGTTGCAAACGTTTGTTTCAGTGATAAATTAAAATATTCTTTGAATAACCAGAAGCCTCCATCGTTTACATGACCAAATATAAGACTGCCTGCTCCTGTCGCCAGCACCATCAGGTCTGCATTAACGCCGGTTGCCGCGATCATAGGCGCTACAATACCTGCTGTTGTTAGGCCCGCTACTGTTGCGGACCCCAGCGCAATGCGAATAAGTGCGCTGATGCTCCATGCTGCGAGCAAAGGATGTACATTCAGATTTTGTAAAAGATCTGCAATATGTACGTTGATGCCTGTTGCTGTAAGAATTTGTTTCATAGCGCCGGCACCTGCAATAATCAATAATATCATCGCAATATCTTTTACTGCATCTACCAAATGATTCATGATAACTGCAACCGAATTTCCCCTTCGTATCCCCAGACTAAAAATTGCATAAATAACAGTAATTGTCATTGCAATGGGTGGGTCACCAATAGCAGTTATGATTTTGATAAAAAGATTATCACCCGCAATTACCATTTTACAAATCGTACTCAATGCAATTAATAGAACAGGCAAGAACGTTGTGAAAAAACTATTGAATAAACCCGGCAACTCTTCATCCTTCATATCTTTTGCAACAAAAGTATCGGGTGGTTTATTGGTATATTTTTTTACTGTTTTTGCAAACAATGGCCCACCAATGATAACAGCAGGAACAGCAACACAGAGTCCGTATAACAGAGTCATTCCAAGATCTGCGTTGTAGGTTTTTACCAAAGCGGTAGGTGCAGGATGTGGCGGCAAATATCCATGTGTAACACTCAAGGCGGCAACCATCGGCAAACCGATGTACACAACAGGAATATTGAACCTTCGCGAAATAGCGATGATCAGTGGCACCATCAGCACAAAGCTCACATCAAAAAACAACGGAATGCCAACAATAAAAGCAGTAAGCACAAGTGCCCACATCAAATAACGTTCACCAAAAGCTTTCATCAAACTTGTTGTAATCTTTTGCGCTGCACCGCTCTCTGCAATTAATTTTCCCAGCATTGCGCCAAAACAAAGAATAATACTCAGGGAGCCAAGAATATCGCCAATTCCTTTTTCCATCGCCGCAGTCACAGCGGGCATATTCATGCCGTTAAATAAGCCAATCAATATTGAAACAATAATGAATGCAAGGAACGCATTCAGCTTTGCCCATGTTATCAGTAAAACAAGCACAATGATCCCGATAAGAAGAATGATAAAAGACATATCGTTTGGTTAAACCCTGCCCGTCGGCAGACAGGGATAAAGATAAGGTAACAGGTTTTATGTTTTTTATTTTTATGTTTTGTATTGTAAGCTGGGGCTTTTCATGGGCTGCCCGAACGTACCGTTGCGTTTTTATTTCTTATCTAACGTTGATAGAGGCGGCATCGCCCTCGGTTGTGTCACTTGAACAGTTGGAAATTTTCCGGGGAGAAAGTATAAACGAAATTTATATTTCACTTCCTGCTGCACGCCATTTTTTTGACTGCATCCACTAACGAGATACAGACACCCTTGATACGACCAGAGCTCAGCAAATAAAGTTGCAGCAATAATGCCGTGAAGTCATTTGGGGACTCGTGGAGAAGAAAGGACGGTAAGTAAAAAACTTGCATTGATTCAAAACATTCGGTACATTCATCATTATCGTACCTAACTATCAAAGACTTTATTTATCAAATATTTTATTTTTCTTAAAACTAAAAAGATACCACTATGAATGAACAGGAAAACATAAACTTAGTAAAGCAGTCATACGGAAGCTTTCTGCAGGGCGATATAGCAGGCGTAATGCAAATGGCTACTGATGATGTTGAATGGGAAATTCCGGGTTCACCTGATATACCAACTGCTGGTAAATATAAGGGAACCCAGGAACTAGGGCAGTTCTTTTCTAAATTGGCCAGCACTTTTGAACCTGTAAGTTTTACACCGCAGGAATTTATTGCACAAAATGACAGGGTTGTAACACTCGGGGAATACACGTGGCGCGTAAAATCCAATGGTCGTATATTTTCCAGCAAATGGGCGCATGTAACTACGATACGTGATGGTAAATTTTCCAGTTTTCTGGAATATACAGATACTGTTGCAGCCGCAGATGCTATACGCGGAAAATAGACAACAAAAATATTGCTCCAGGTTCAAGCGCTGATATTCTGCCTCAGGCTTTCTACGTTATTCGCTGGCTGGACAGCTGTCTGCCTGGTTGAAACGTAAAAGGTGTATAAATACCTATACTCATTGGGGCAATCATTTTTGTTAATACAAAGTCAGGAATTTATTCAGGAGAAGGCGGCGGCCTCTATTCAGTTGATAAGCAGAGGAAAACTTCACACTTATGATTATTTGCAAGCCCGATTAGTATAGTGCGTGTTATCCCTTTGCATGACATAGAGGCCCAAATTCCCTTGGTCATCGGAAGATACATGACCGTCTCATTTAGTTCATACATACCTTCTCGTATTGCTACCTGATTCATAGTATACACTGGTAATCGCCAGCTATGGTAAGACGTGGGTCAGCTGCATCATCAGCTTTCGATGAATACATTGCGTTTTGCATTATCACGTAATCACATACAAAGTTCTTTCCGGAAACCTGGTAAAGGCGTATACATTCATTGTTTTATACTTACCTCAAGAGTTATAAGATAAAGGCTTCTGCAATTATATTTTTATACAAATGAAAAGGCGTAGTTCAATTTTTATTTTCAGCAAAACAAACTTGCATCTCTCAAAAGATAACTTTAGATTTATAATCTCCTTTTAACCGGTCTCAAGAAAATCTGTACCTAAATATTGAGAAGTTATTCCTTTATCATCAAAATTTCTGTTTATGGAATTTAAATTGCCAAACCGTAGAGAATTTTTAAAAGACACGGGCATTACCGCATCGTTTTTACTTTTTCTTACTTTAGGCGGTATTGAATCTTGTGCCCGTCAAACAAGAAGCAGGCCAATCCGGCGCCGCATTAATCCTGCTTCACCTGACTCGATGGCTGCACTTGATATTTACAAGGATGCAGTTGCTCAAATGCGGGCACTCCCTTCATCCAATCCACGTAGTTGGTCAGCCCAGGCACGAATCCATGGAACCATCAGCGCAGGATTTAATAAATGTCCTCATGGTACATGGTTCTTCCTTCCCTGGCATCGATTTTATCTCAGTTATTTCGAGGAAATATGCCAGCAACTGACGGGTCACAATGAATTTGGTCTTCCTTACTGGAACTGGTCAATGGATCGTTCAATACCCTCACCTTTTTGGCAAAGTGGCAGCGTGTTAAATTATTCACCAAGAACGGCCACTGCCTCCAGTACCCTTCCCATATCAGCTACGGGACACAGCCGCATGGAAACATTATTAAACGAAACAAACTTCCTGATTTTTGGCAGCGGAAAGCCCGGTGGAACACCTTCGGGAAAAGGTCCATTTGAATCAGGGCCTCATGACCATGTACATGTATTTGTAGGGGGTACCATGAATTCGCCCGCTTCTCCACTTGACCCTCTTTTCTGGACACACCATTGTATGATTGATTATTGTTGGTATGACTGGAACGTTAACCGTGGTCATAATAACACCAATGACCCGGCCTGGGGAAACCAAAGCTGGAATAATCACTTTGTTGATCGCAATGGAAATTCAGTAGCTGTACAAGTTGCTTCGTCGATAACGTTACCATTGACTGCTTATCAATACGAAGAAAGCCAGGTAGGAACATCAGCAGTAAACCAGTCGTTGTTGGTAAGAAATGCACAAGAAATTGACCTCGTTAAAACCCGGCTGCAAAAAGGCGCAGAGGTGAGACTCGTAACAAAAAAACAAATACCATTCAGCCGTGGTGCCGATCTTATAACAGACAAATCCCTTTCAAGAGAAATTAATATAGCTCCGGCAGAATTTATGAAAATAATAAATGAACAGGCTTCGGAAAAAATAATCTTAAATGCGGGCTTTGCAAGGTTCCCTAATGACAGTAATTTTTATGTACGTGTTTTTGTAAATCTGCCCCAGGCCAATGCGCAAACATCCATTGAAGACATACACTATGCAGGCAGCTTTGCTTTCTTTGGCACGAATGCCCAGCAGGATGTTGACAATATGCATCATATGCACAAGCCGCTTTACATGATTGATCTTACAACTGCAGTACAAAAAATAAAACAGGCCGGAATGCTTGATGAAAATAAAAAATTAACAGTACAGTTTA
>DATBFI010000614.1:0-6825 GCA_036558585.1 Chitinophagaceae bacterium | reverse complement strand
TTGGTATTTGCATTTTACTGATTCAATTTTTCATATGCAACTTCTACCTCATAACCATCGGGATCCCTGAAAAAGACATATGGCTCACCGGGAACAAATTCACCCTGATCAATTATTTCCGCACATGCATCTTTTAAAACTTCAAGTACATGCGTTATTTCTTCCGGTGTTCGTAACATAAAACCAAAATGCATGATACCGCCACTTTTGCCAGCCAGCTCAGGGTGCTCTTCGAATACAATGATATCATTGCAACCCGGCGTTTTTACCTGGAGAAAACTTTTCTTTTTATACATTACTTCTACGCCAAAAATCTGTTGATAAAAGGAAAGCGTACGCTCAACATCCCTTACTGCAATAGCAAGATGAGTAAAACCATAAGTTTTGATGGGTGACATAAAATTGAATTAGTCTTCATAAGTTGATATCTGCACCAGTTACCTGTGGCTCGTGGTTCATCGCTCTTACCCCTTGCATTAATATTCTTTTTTTACTTTCACTTCCGTAGTATCTGATGCAAGTGTAGGAACATAATACCCGCCTGTATCTATCTGTGTTTTAGAAAAGGCCGTTCTTAATGCGGCAAAATATTTTTTATCAATATTGGTTTGATAGAGATACAACGATTGCAGTTTCTTTAACCCTTTTAATTGCATTACTCCCTCTGCGGTAATTTTTGTTCCTACAAGATTTAAGTACCTAAGATTTGATAATGATTGTAACCTCTGCAAACCCTTATCGGTTACCCGGGTATTCTCCAGGTGCAAACGCACAAGATTTGTTAACTGAGCAATAGTTGAAAGCGATGCATCATCGATGTTGGTATTGGCGAGATTTAGCCAAACCAATTGTTTCTTTAATTGCAACAATAGCTGCAGGATTTCATTGCTAATGGAAGAATCTGTAACAAAATTTGCGGAGAGATAATTACTATTTTGTGCAACAGGCAGAACAATAATACTATCCTGTCTTAGTTTTGTGAGCACAGCATCATTCGCTTTCTCAACCGGTGTTGCAGGAACATCAGTTAATTGATGTTTTATCTCCGGCGCTTTCTGCAAGGCCAGCAATACTGGTTTTATTTTATCCGGCTGGTTTAATTCTTTTACTTTTTTTGACAGATCTGCACCATTGTCAATCCACCAATGTATCAGGGCGATTTGCTCAGAAGATGGCTGTGATTTTTCTTTGGGCGGCATATGATCATCATCATCCAAAGGCAGTATCAAACGCTTTATTATTTCACTTGCATCCGCTTTGCCGGGCTCAATAACAATTCCATCTTTTCCGCCTTTCATTAATTTAATACTGTCATCCATACGCAAGCCTCCCTTCTGTTTATTGGGTCCATGACACCCATAGCATTTTGTTTGGAGGATTGGTCTTACAACATCACTATAAGCAAGTGCCTCCTGGGCATTCGGGATCGGCTTTATTGTTCCCGCAGAAAATGTATCATGCGAAAAAATATTTGCCAACGGTTTGGTATAATAATCTGAGCCATGGGTAAGCGAACCTCCCAGATGACCCGTAACAAAAACTAAAACCAATAATCCGATTGATAATAATTTTTTATTGATGGCAAATTGTGAATTTTTTTCCTTTGCGTACAACATAAACGAAACAAGCGCGGTACCAATGCCCATCCACATATGCCAGGTGACTAAGGTTTTATCATAATCATCGGTAGTTGATAAAATATACCCCGTGATGCAGGAAAATAAAGCCGTAATTGCTCCGCATAATAATATAATTGGAGTGGCAACTCTCATTGCACTGTATTTCTCTTTTCGCGCAAGCCATTGCATTAATAGCCCGATCAATAAAATGCCGATAGGCAGATGAACAAGTGCAGGATGTAAGTGACCAATAAGTTCTAACATAATAGTAAGCTATAAGCCGTGAGCTACGAGCATGAAACCGTTAATGCTAATTTCTGAAATAGTTTTAGGAAGTAAGTTTTTTTATAAAGGATGTAATCATTTTCTGCTCTTCATCAATTTTACTAAGCGTAGAATTTATTAATTGCACATCCCCGAAATTCACAGCTGCTATCAGTAATTGTGTTTCTAATTCAAAAGAAGAACCTAAAGAAATTTCAAGAAATCTGTTATAGTCATTGCTACTGCTTCTACTGCTTCCTTCTGCGATGTTTGAAGGGATAGAAACAGCAGATTTAGTTACCTGTTGCGACAAACTATATTTTTCTGAATTTGGAAATGTACCCACTATTTTATAAGTATCAACAGTGATTTCAAATCCTTTTTGCCAAATTTTTAATTCTTTAAAGTTTCTCATATTTACTGTTTTAAGGTTCAATGGATAAAAGTGCTCGAAGCTTATAGCTCAAAGCTTATAGCTATGCATACCTTTTTTTCAGCAATTCCTTCATGTGCACATTGATTGCCCATTGATCCGCCAAAGGCTGGCATGTGTAAGGCAATGTAGGCATATAGGTAGGAGGGCCAAATTCTGTGAGTATCGTTAACCGGTCACCTTTTTGTTTTTTAATTTCTACAATTTTATCCCACCATGCAAAGTGAGCTTTCATTGCATCGTCCCATTCAGGTGCACGCGGATCATTTACCTGCGGCCCTTCCGGGTGGCCGATGCGTGCATGTACATGATCTACACGCTGCAAGGTCAGATCAACAGTTTCCTGCTGATCCTGCAGTAAGCTTTCACTTACGTTACACCAGTGCGATACATCGAATGTTACACGCAGTTCGGGAACGGTATCAAGATAATGTCTTGCAACAGGTGCTGCAAACAACATTCTTGAACGATGTGTTTCATGACAAATCTTTATTCCCGTTTCCTTTGCAAGTTGTACTGTATGATCAATAAAGGTTTTGTTTTGATCATAAGAAAAATAATCTCTCCCGGAATGACAATTTATATACAAAGGTTTTTGAACCGGATTTCTCGCGGCAGCGTCGATCATATTCGTAAATGTTTTGAAGTGGTCTTCATATTTGCTTTCCTGGCCGGCAGTAAGAAAACCAACTTCCAGGTTATACTTTTTTAATGCAGCGAACAATGCATCCTGATCTTTCTTTTCAGTGGGCCACCATATTTCAATGCCATCATAACCATCTTTTTTTACTTTGGCGCAATACTCGTCTATTGTACCGCCGAAGCCCCAGTTGGTGGCGAGCAGTTTTAGTTCAAAATTGTTCATACTAAAATTTGGTTTATGTGATGATGCGAATGTATCCAGCGATGCAAGCAACAAAGCAGTTGTTGCAGTAGTTGTTGTTTGTAAAAAATTCCTGCGGTTCAATTAATAAAGCTGTTTATAGTTTATAAAATCAGGGGATATGTTTTGCGATCCCTTTCAATTCTTTATCAGTGATATCTTCTTTTTCTGACTTATCATAAATGGCGGCAAGGTAAACGGTATTTGCAATAATCCTCACACATGTAATAACTCTCGCCCCTCCACTTTTGCCCTTACCTTTTGATGTTATCGCCAAACGGATTTTATAAAAATCTTTTCCAAGCGCAGTTCCCATAGCTGGATTTATGGAAAGCTCTTCTGCAAGAGTTGCAAGATCCCTTTTTAAGGATGGATATTTTTTTGAAAGTTTCTTTGCTTCATTTCGAAAATGGGGGGTAGCCTCAATTTTATAAATCATCAAGCAATTGTTGAAGGGGGATGGACTTTATTTTTTTCTTTTCTATCTTCGATACTTGGTTCATTCCTTTCTTTATACTATCAAGCAACGTTAATTTTTCTTTCCTCTTATGTTTTTTTACTTTTAGTAATTCATTAGAAATTTTTTCCCATTCATTAATCGGAACAAAAACCCCTATAGGCTTTCCATCCGCATCATATGTGTATTGAAAAGAGATCATTTTTTATCTAAAGTAAACTTATAAAATTAGAGACGCAATTTAGTACTCAATTAAATTAATACTTGAAGTGAGTGACACAGCAAGCGATACAATGAAAACTATTGCCCGTAACAAAACTATGCAAGAATTTCATTGATCACTTTACCCTTTACATCTGTCAGCCTGAATGGCCTTCCCTGGAATTCATAAGTAAATTTTTCATGATCAAAACCAAGCTGATTGAGTATGGTGGCTTGTATATCGAAACAGTCTACTTTACCACTAATAGCACTATAACCAATTTCATCTGTTTCCCCATATGATGCTCCTTTCTTTATTCCTGCACCGGCCATCCAGATAGTGAATGCTTCTGTGTGATGATCTCTGCCCTTGAAAGGATTTTGCTTGCCTTCACGGTTCTCCATCATTGGTGTTCTTCCAAATTCGCCACCCCACACCACTAATGTTTCGTCGAGCAAGCCTCGTTGTTTTAAATCAAGTATCAACGCTGTAACAGCCTTATCACTTTGCCGGCATTTGTTAATGAAACCAATATCGATAGCAAGATTTGCATCGGTGCCGTGACTATCCCAACCCCAATCGAATAATTGCACAAAACGAACTCCTTTCTCTACCAGTTTCCTGGCAAGCAGCACGTTGTTTGCAAAGCAAGCCTCACCGGGCTTCGTTCCATACATCTCGTGAATATATTGTGGCTCGTCATTGATGTTCATAACTTCCGGAACAGAGATCTGCATTTTATACGCCATCTCATATTGCGAAATGCGTGATAAAATTTCCGGATCATTATATGCTTTGTACTCCTGCTGATTCACTTCATTAATGGCATCAATTGAAGCTTTGCGTAAATCCCTGTCCATTCCGTCAGGATCTTTAATAAATAAAACAGGATCTCCTACGCTTCTGCACTGCACACCCTGGTACACACTTGGCAAAAAGCCGCTGCCCCATACACTTTTACCGGCATCAGGATTTTTTCCTCCTGATGTAAGCACTACGAACCCGGGAAGGTTTTGATTCTCTGTTCCCAGCCCATAGGTAACCCATGAGCCCAAACTGGGCCTGCCCAAACGTGGACCACCCGTATGCACGAGTAATTGAGCCGGCGCATGATTGAACTGGTCTGTTGTAACTGCCTTTAAAAAACTGATCTCATCAACAATGGTTGCCAGATGTGGCATGTTCTCACTTACCCATGCACGGCATTGTCCGTGCTGTGCAAACTTTGCCTGCGGACCAAGCATCTTGGGCACACCGCGAATAAATGCAAAACGTTTTCCTTCGAGTAAGGATGGAGGGCATAACTGTCCATCCATTTTCATTAATTCCGGTTTGTAATCGAATAACTCGAGCTGTGATGGTGCGCCGGCCATGTGCAAATAAATTACTGCTTTTGCTTTGCCGGGAAATGGCGGCAATTTAGGTGCAAGAGGATGAGCGGGATCAAACGCAATTTGTGTTGAGGCGCTTTGATTTTTCCCACATCCAAATAATGCTCCTAATGCAAGTGAGCCCAGACCCATTGCACTTTCTTTTATAAAATGGCGACGGGTATGCATACGCAGTTCTGCATGCTGTGCTTCCTTCACTAAGCGCTGAGTATATAAATCTTTTTGTGTCATGTTTACTGTAATAAATTATGTGCCGACATTTTTTTTATTCCGTAAAAGCAAGGGTATTACGGCTCTCTATATTGATATCACAATTTGTACTTGATATCACAATTTGTGTTTTCAAGTTATTTTATTTTATCATGTTCAATTTCTAAAGTAACAATTCGTCAAAATTTAAATCTTCGCTGCTCTCGTACTTTTTATTTCTAAAGGTTAACCGGATATTACAATTTGTGACCCCAATTTTTTGTCCAACCTTTTATTTCCGCTTTAGGGGTTAGGGGCTAGTTCTTCGTCACCACTTCATCAAGGTTAAAAATCGCATTTGCAACAACGGTGAATGCTGCCGTCTCTGCATTGGTGTGTTCTCCCATACCGCCAATGATTTTACAGGTCTTTTCCGTATTATTTTTAAATTGATCGTATGCCTTGCCATACAACTTTATTAATGCCTGTAAACTTTTCTCATCTATATCATGATATGTTGCCAGCCTAAATCCTGTTTTAATCTGTTCAGCTACATTATTCCCTGCTTCGCGCTGCATGCGGCATGCAAAATTTCTTGAAGCGTCAATATAGGCGCTGTCATTTAAGGTGGTAAGTGCCTGCAATGGTGTATTAGTATTGATCCGGCGTGCCGAGCATACTTCACGTGAAGCTATATCAAAAGTGATCATGGCGGGATAAGCTGCGGAACGTTTCCAATAAGTGTACACTGCACGACGATACTGATCTTCACCTTTACTCTGCACCCAGTCAGCACTATTCCATGGTGAGAGCCAAATCCCTTTTGGCTGATAAGGCATCACACCGGGACCATACATTTTATGACTAATTAAACCTGAAATACATAAGGACTGGTCGCGTATTTCTTCTGCGGATAATCGCACTCTCGGCCCACGCGCATAATATTTATTGTAAGGATCTTTTTGCTGTAATTCGGGAGTGAGGGCAGAACTTTGCTGATAAGTAGCACTCGTCACAATTGTTTTTATCAGTTGCTTCATGCTCCACTGATCATCATTCATAAATTTATAACTAAGCCAGTCAAGCAATTCAGGATGTGTCGGCGGAACGCCCTGTGTACCCAGGTCTTCCAGTGTTTCTGCTAAACCGACTCCAAATATTTGTTCCCACACACGGTTAACCATTGTTCTTGCCGTTAATGGATTTTCTTTTGATGTTAACCACATGGCCAAACCCATCCTGTTTCGTGGTGCTTTTTTTGGAAAAGGATTTAATGAATGGGGAACATCCGGCTCCACTTTATCCCCTTTTACAAGCCAGTTACCACGTTCAAAAACATAGGATGCACGGTGCATATCAGGCGGGTTGTCCATCATAATTGGTGTTG
>DATBFI010000613.1:0-2747 GCA_036558585.1 Chitinophagaceae bacterium | reverse complement strand
CCAAGCTGCAAAATTACAATTGATCTTTTGTTGCGTCGCACTCGTATGCTTTAACTTTTCATGGCAGCAACTTCGTTTTCAATTTTTATTATAGTTCCTTAAGTTAGGAGTTAAGCCATTTGTCAAACCAGGCAAAAGCTTCTGCCTGCATCTTTTTGTCAAACTTATGAGGCCCGGGATAATAAGAGCACTTAAAATTATCTTCTGCCCCCGCCTTTTTATATACTTCACTTAAAATCTTTTCCGCTCGCTGCATTTCCGGCATAGTATATAGGTCATCCTGTTCGTCATTGAGTACAAGGGCAGGAAGCGGTGCTCGTAATCCTAATATCTCGGGAAAATCTAATTCGTTCGGAAGCAAAGGCACATAAACCATCCACGTATGTGTATAGGATTTATTCAAAAGAAAATCTTTCCATGTGGTCATAAACCCTGTCGGAACTGCACATTTAATTCTCGGATCCAGGCCAGCCATGAATACTGTGCGCAGACCTCCCCCTGAAAGTCCCCCGCAACCGATCCGGTTTACATCAACATCTTCACGCGCACATAAAATATCAAGAGCTGTCTTATCCTCTGCAAAAAATACACCCGGCCATGTAGTTCCCGCGCAGAATAATGATTTAGCCATTATATGCTCATGCTGGGCTGCCCATTCGTTATACTTTTTAATATTGTCAGAATTTTCAGGATCATTATCAGTTAAACCGTTTCGCAAATGTTCGGGTACATCCTGCATCATCACTCTCCGGCTTGCAAATGTAAATGCATCGGGCACTAAAACAATATAACCGCGTTTGGCAATTTCATTTGCCCATGCAAAACCTTCGTAGTAATCTTTCTGGTGCTCCTCCATCAGAGGATGTTGCTTGTCAGAAGTTCTTGTTATTTTTCTTGTTCCAAAATATTTATTTCCTCCATGATCATGAAAAGCAAGAATAGCAGGTAATCGTCCTTTAGCATGAAGAGGTTTCAGCGCTACTGCTCCTGTTGCACGACCATAAGGTAATTGCCAGGTAAGTTCTTCAATACGCAAACCATCATAGTCATATTGTTTAATTATATTCACCCTGGGGACACTTCCGATCGCTGGAATTGACAATCGCTCAACAGCACGCTGTACAGCGGCCTTGTGCCATGTTTCTACATTTGACCATTCCTTTCTTCTGAAAGAAAACAGCGGTAATTTATTTTCTGTTAACGCAGCAGCCCATGCTCCATATAAACCAATAATACTTGGATTATTTTCATCAAAATTTTTATTTTCCACAGTGCCAGTATTTGAATTTGTGAAAATAAATTTTTTCGTGTTGTAATTTGGTGTTGCAGCAAACCCCTGAAGAACGCTGCTGCCCGCGATACTAATACCTGTAAGAGCTGTATGCTTTAAAAAATCTCTGCGTTTATTTTTCATATGTTACTATGTATTTTAAAAAATTATGTGTAATTATTTAACCGATTTTCTCTTGCAAAAACAACAGAACCACCTTCACATCAGATATAAAATTGTCCTGTAAATTTTTGTCATGGATAATCGCTTTCAGCTTTTCAGAATATCACTTAAATGTAAAAATTGCTGACGATAAATTGAGGCACTTAATTTCAAGAAGTATCGCTCACAACAACAATCCCAGAATTACAGAACCCACAATTTCAAAAAAAACAAATAAATTTAAACTCATAAAAATATATTGACCAAAATAACTTTTATACCTGATCGAGATCAGGTTTTTTCTTTCCAATGAGGAGGAACTTTGCATAAACAATTAAGATATGGAACAAATAATTTCTTCAAACACAGTTCAAAATGTATTTGCAGCTGAGACTTATCCATTAAGCATTCCACAGAAAACAAACCTGCTAAAAAGATTTTTTCAATGGTGTGACAAACAGGAGGAATACCGTTTTCTCTGGATTGCAATAAGTCTTTTTGGTCATATAGGAATGGTAGTACCTCTCACATTGCTCTCAATTTTATTTTTTGCAAACAATAATTTTAATTTATGGATCATAGCATGTTCTGTTAATGTGCCTGTGCTGGCATTAAATCTGGCTGCTCAGCCACCAAAGGTTACGTTACCTGTGATGTGCATATCACTTTTTGCGAATGTGGCAATAATTGCATGGTGTGCGGCAATGTTTTTTATTCAATAAAGTGTTTGCCGGGATGGTTATTAATAAGGATTCCGTTTCTCGTGCTTTGGAAAGATTACAGAAATCAAGAAAAATATCCTTTAAAAGCTACAGTGAAGTATTCATGTCTTTTAAAAAAAGATATAACAATGCCACACTAAATAAGGCAAGCACACTCATAATTATTGTTATTGCATAATTTGTTTCAATACTGTTCATATTTATGGCAATAACCAATCCGCCGATAGTAATATCCATCAAAATAAGAAATACAAGTATAACCGGTGCAAGCAATAACCCTAAAGGCTTCTTCTTTAACAACAATACGCCAGTAATAAAAATTGCAGGAAGAAACACAGACAGGTCTAATACCTGCACAGGATTCGTTGTCAATCCTGTTTCAACCAAGCTATGCGGCATTGCATGAGTGATTATTGCAGGAATTATTTCTGCAAGCCAAAGAAAATAGAATATACAGGAAATAATGAGAAAGTAAATGGCAGTAATTCTTGTTACGGTCTTCCGGCAATTTTCATTTTTATTTAGTGTGCGGGATTGTAAAAAAAGAAAATATAGAAATGAATAAAATGACAATCCAAGTATTATGCAATAAA
>DATBFI010000612.1:0-4961 GCA_036558585.1 Chitinophagaceae bacterium | reverse complement strand
ATTCAATGTTCAGGATTCCGGAGGAGTGCAATAATCATTATTTTTTTGTTAGTGGAATAGACTTTACCTACTGATGATTGTTCTATCAGTTTTCAGTTTTAAATTGCTTCAAAAATATTATCTACCGATGATTTAGTAACTTCTATTGTAACATTGGTAACTGCATCCAGCTTTTCAAACTTCGAATTTCTGCTTATAAACTCAGGAACAATTTCTTTCATCACTGTTACACATTGCCAATCCGAGCCATTTTTTGCGGCAGCTACAAGGTTGTTTAATGAGTCTTTTATAAAAAAATAACTTACTGGTTTTACCTTGGCGATTTTTATTTTTTCATTGTAAGTGGGTAAAGTTGCTTCCACCTCACTTAAAACCTCTTCATATAATTTTTCACCCGGTCTCAGCCCTGTAAATAATATCTCAATATCTTCCCCGGGTTTTAAACCCGCCAGCGAGATCATTTTTTTGGCAAGGTCAACAATGCGTATAGATTTTCCCATATCAAAAACAAAAATTTCGCCACCCTTTCCCATAACCGCTGCTTCTAAAACAAGCTGACAAGCTTCCGGGATGGTCATAAAAAAACGGGTTATATCGGGATGTGTAACAGTGAGAGGGCCACCTCTCTCCAACTGTGATCTAAACCTTGGAATAACGCTGCCGTTAGAAGCTAAAACATTACCAAAACGTGTAGTTATAAATAATGTTTTTGCGGAAGTCTCATGGTTATTTGACAGCGCCTGTATATACATTTCAGCGACTCTCTTTGATGCACCCATGACATTTGTTGGGTTTACGGCCTTATCAGTAGATATCATTACAAAACGCTCCACTGAATATTGAACAGCTAAATCAGCAATTACCTTAGTACCTAGCACATTATTGAAAACAGCTTCTCGCGGATGTTCTTCCATCATAGGCACATGCTTATAAGCGGCAGCATGAAATACTATGTTAGGTTTGAAGTTCTCAAAAATATATTCCATCCGCTTTTTGTCGCAAATGTTTGCGATAAATAATTTGTAATTCGCATCCTTAAACTCCTCTTCCAGCTCCAGGCCAATACTATGTAAAGGAGATTCAGCAATATCACAAAGAATGAGCGCCTGGGGTTCAAATTTTGCAGCCTGCTTTATAATTTCGCTGCCAATTGAACCTGCGGCTCCTGTAACTAATATGCGTTTGCCTTTAAGCGTTGAATTGATCTCCTGGTTATTTATTTTTATTGGTTCGCGTTCTAAAAGATCTTCAATTTTTATATCTCTGAGACGATGAATTTTGAAAGGATTTGGTGATGCCTGAAAAGACGGGGGCAGAATAGAAACTTTAATGCGACGATCAATAAAAAAAGAAGCAACTTCATTTCTCCTTTCAACAGAAATGTTATTGTCAGCAATAATTACTCTTTCAACCGAATATTTTTTAAACAGTTTATTTATCTGGTCCAAATGATAAATCGGAATTCCTGCCAGATTTTTACCTTTTTTTGTCGGATCATCATCTATCAAACCAACAACTTTCCAATCAGAGAGTTGATCATATAAAATTGTTTTTAAAATCGCCTGTCCCATGTAATCAGCTCCAAAAATTATAACAGGTTCTTTATTAATTTTTGTTGCGGTTTCAAAAATTTTCTTGATGAAAATCCTGCTTCCTGACAACATGCAAATGGATATAAAAAAATCAATAAACAATACAGAATAGGGAACTACAAGAACACCTGCCAATTGCGTAAAGAGAATATTTAGAGTTATAAGAAAGACATGGGCAGAAAAAACAGCCATTAAAATTTTTAATATACCCTGTAAGGTAGTATGCCGGATAATTTCTTTATAAGATTGAATAACAAGAAAACTTATAAGGTAAACGTTAACTGTAACCAGTACACCCCGGGCAAAAAGATCGCTTGTTATTTGCTCCGTATTGAAATTAAAACGAAACAGGTAAGATAAAATAATAGAAATAAAAGAAAGAAATGTATCAATCAAAATTATAATCCATCTTGGCAGGTATCGAAGATTCAGTACTGATGATATTTTCATTGGTGCTGCTGGTAAAAGGTTAACAATAAGAAGAAAGTTGTTTTTTAAAGGTTTATTCGAATAAAAATAAAAGCCGTTCGATCACCCTTTCAAAATCACCCGGGGTCATATTAGTACCTGAAGGCAGGCATAAACCCTTTTCAAATAAATTTTTAGCAACATCACTCCCATAAAAAGGCGCATCTTTAAAAACTGGCTGCAGATGCATAGGTTTCCATAAGGGGCGTGATTCAATATTATTTTCTTCTAAATAAAGTCGAAGCTTTTCTCTCGAAATTTTATTGGGAGTTAAGATGGGGTTCATGAGAATAGTAGTCAACCATCTGTTGCTCAACATCCCGTTTAATTCAGTTTGAAAAAAGATCCCCGGAATATTTTTTAAAATTCTTGTATAGTTATTGAAGATGTCCCTTTTTGTTTTAATTCTTTCATTTAGCACTTGCATCTGGCCGCGTCCAATCCCAGCACATATATTGCTCATACGATAATTATATCCTATGCAGGAATGCTGGTAATGTGGTGCTTTATCTCTTGCCTGGCTTGCAAGAAACCATGCCTTGTCTGCAAGTTCTTTCGTCTTAGTTACGAGGGCGCCGCCTCCGGATGTTGTTATTATTTTGTTGCCATTGAAAGAAAAACAGGAAATTTCTCCAAAGGTGCCCATTTGTTTTCCCCAATATGATGAACCTAAGGCTTCAGCCGCATCCTCGACAATTGGGATTTGGTATTGATTTGCAATTTTTATTATTTCATCCACTTTGCAGGGCATGCCATATAAATGCACAGGAATGATAGCCTTTGGCTTTTTACCCTTTGCAAGCCTTTCCTTTATCGCCTCTTCAAGAAATTGTGGTGAAATATTCCAAGTATCAGGTTCACTATCAACGAAAACAGGTGTGGCCCCTAAATAAACAATAGGATTTGCAGAAGCAGAAAAGGTCAGACTTTGGCAAATAACTTCATCACCCCTTTCCACTCCCAGCAACATCAGTGCAAGATGAATTGCAGCAGTCCCGGAACTCAATGCCACGACATAAACTTCATCGTCTAAAAAATTAGTTATATCATCTTCAAAACCACTCACGTTAGGTCCAAGGGGAGCAATCCAATTGGTTTCAAAAGCATCATCTATAAACCCTTGTTCTTTACCACCCATGTGAGGAGAAGACAACCAAATTTTAGTGGTGGTACTTGTGTTCGCGTTGGTTATTACTTCCATAGAATTAGTTTTACAATATAAGCAAAATGTCATCCTGCTTTTATCATATCATATAGAGGTCGGATACACAAAAGCCGGTTGTTCAATATTGCTTATCTATTTTTTCCGTGCAATTTTTCATGGTTTTGAAGATAGTCATGAACTAAATTCTTCTAATGTTTAAGTCTTTGCAAAAGTGAAGTTATTATACCATCCTGCAAAAAAAATATTTCAATTCCTATATGTGGAATGCTGTGTATGTTTTTTCTCAAACGGGGTATGGTATAGCAAACTTCTCATTTCTCTTATGCGTTTCAGATCACTTCATAAATCTTAGAACTGTAATGTCTTTATAATGTTTAATCGTGTTGGATAAATTTATTACATAAATTATACCGTCCTTTTATTTGTCACTGTATCGGCTAAAAATTTCTTCTATGTTTGGTGGAGGACGAATATACATCAAGTATCTGCAGAACAAAGCATCCGCGTAGCATTTCAATTTCTCAAAAAAGTTTTTAATTACTTTAATAAAAAGTATGTCAGCTCATTCAGAGATCATGTTCAAATTTTTTTATTTGACCAATACAGATGTTTATTGAAAAAAATAGTACATCAAAATTGATAAGCATTTATGCCTGATAAAATAAATCATTCATACCATACGGAAGCTTCTTCGGGTTCTTTTCTTTTTATGTCGGGGACCCAGCACTCTTCAGATGGATAACCTACAGGTATTAATAAAAATGGTTTTTCATTTTGAGGTCTTCTCAATATTCGTGTAAGAAAATTCATAGGCGAAGGAGTATGTGTAAGCGCAACAAGTCCTGCATTTTGAATTGCTGCCAATAAAAAACCACAGGCAATCCCGCAACTTTCCATTACATAATAGTTTTGATGTTTTTTATCACCTTCTTCCAGCTCATAACTATGTTTGAATACAACAATAAGATAAGGAGCTGTTTCCAGGAAGGGCTTATGCCAAGTGGTTTGCAATGGCTCAAGATCCTTTAACCATTCCGCGCTCATGCGGCCATTATAACTCTCATACTCCTCCTGTTCAGCAGCTATTCGTATAATTTTTTTCAAGGAAAAATTACTTACAACACAAAATGTCCAGGGCTGCCTGTTGGCTCCTGAAGGCGCTGAGCAAGCAGTTTTAATTATATTTTCAATCACTTCTCTTGGCACCGGTTTATTACTGAAATCTCTTACACTTCTTCGTTCGCTTAACCATTCATAAAATTCTTTGCTGCGCTGCAGCATCTCAGCAGAATCATAGTTTCCCCTTTGATATCGGATAAAAGGGTAATCATTGATGAGTTGAGAGTTCACCATGCAATAAGTTTTAACTATTTAAAAAATTCTTAAGCTGGAGTTGAAGTTGATCGGCTGATTGGTAGCGCAAGATACAATATCCGGAATTAAGGACTCAAATTGAAAAATGCCACGTAAAACTTTTTGTATTATTTAAGGTTAAACCTGTTTAGGTTGAACATAAACAGTTATTCTTCTGTTAGCACACAGTTAAACAAAATCGATTTGAAAAAATAAATTATCAATTTGTACGAAGTTTGTTCTTCAGGAAGTGTTTGATAAAATATAATTACATGAGATTAGGATTGACATTGTTATCCATAGCCATAGCAGCTACCGTGCAAGCACAGGCCCGTAAAACACCTGCTGCAGTTACTCAATCATTTAAAGCCCGTTACCCCCAT
>DATBFI010000611.1:0-9947 GCA_036558585.1 Chitinophagaceae bacterium | reverse complement strand
TCGCCTCATCCCTTGTTAAATTTGATTTATTAACCAGTACAAGGTTACTGTCGTCATAGCCCAATTTAGTAGTAGTAAGAAAATTGAACTGAGAAAAAAGAATAAACGTTGCGATAATGAAAAAGGAAGCAAGAGTGAATTGTAGTACCACCAAACCCTTCTGAAGAAAATTTTTCTTTGCAGCAGTAAAACGTCCGTAAAGTGTTTCTACAGGATTGTAGCCGGATAATACCAATGCAGGATAAAAGCCCGAAAGTAAACTCGTAACAATGAAAAGTGCAACATAAATCATTATCAACTTTACGTCAAGCAAATAAGATAATGCAAGCACTTTATTGGAAAGATTATTGAATATTGGTAATGCTAACTGCACAATAACGATAGCAAATACAAAAGCAATAAAACATAAAATAAATGATTCACCAAGGAATTGCAGGATGAGTTGGTTTCGATTACCTCCGGTTGCTTTTCTTATGCCAATCTCTTTTGCTCTTTTTAATGAACGCGCAACTGTAAGATTTACAAAATTTATACAGGCAATAAATAAAATAAATAATGCAATGCCGGATAGTATATAAGAATAGATGGGGTTGCTTGCGTTAGAAAGATCTTCCTGGCTTACATTATTATCAAGATGAATGTCAGTGAAAGGTTGTAACAAATAAACAGCTGGATCTTTTTGATTATATTTTTTTTCGAGCGTTGCAATTATATCGTGTGCATCATCTCTGTATATTTTCTGCATTTCAGCTTCCACTTTTTTTATATCTGCATTGGGATTAAGAACTACATAAGTAGCGAGAAAGAAGCTAAACCAGTTTTCGGGTTGCTGTACAGCATCTGCAGGTTCTTCAAAAGGAAGCAAAACATCAAATTTGATGGAAGAATTTTGCGGGCATCTTTTTGTTACGCCTGTTACTTTGTATGGGGTAAATTGACCATCTCTTTTCAGCAATACTATTTTTTCTAAAACATGCGTAGTTCCGAATTGCTTCTTTGCAACATCCTCTGAAATTACAATGGAATTGGGTTGCAATAAAGCAGTTTTAGGATTACCCTGCAAGAGTGGGAAAGAAAAAACTGAAAAGAAATTGGTATCTGCATAAAGTAATTGCTGCCCTTTTATTTCTGTTCCGGTTTTCATATCCTGATAACTACCCTGCACACGAACGAAAGATTTAATCTCAGGTATTTTTGCAGTAAACTTTGGTCCCTGGAAATATCCCGTGATGCCCATCTTTTTTTCATTTGCATTTGCCCCTGTTTGCCCAACAACTACACGATAAATATCATTTACGTTTGTATGAAAACGGTCATAGCTCACTTCATCTTTCACATATAAAATGATCAGCATTGCACTGGCAAGACCAAGACTTAATCCCATAATGTTTATGAAAGAATAAGCCTTATTCCTTGCAAGATTTCTCAGAGCTATTTTGAAGTAATTTTTAAACATAAAAGCTCTCCTAACCTCTCCGCCTTAGGCGTAAGAGATTTTAAATTTGATTATTGTTTAAAAGTTTTTCATATAATAATGATCCTCCCTAAGTTCTCCCCGCCTGAGGCGGGGGAGTTAGAAGGGGGCTGTTCATTCCGTCCTCAAACCTGCCTGTCCGGTAGGCAGGGCAGGCTCTTCACAAGTACCTTCACTCTGTGCGTAATGATTTCACCGGGTTAGCAATCGCCGCTTTGACTGCCTGGAAGCTTACCGTTGCAAGTGCAATGAACATCGCGACTGCGCCTGCCACTACAAATACCCACCATTCTATACTGATTCGATAAGCAAAATCTTCAAGCCATTTGTTCATTGCCCACCATCCAACGGGGAACGCGATAAGTGAGGCGATCAATACCATCTTTACAAACTCTGTGGATAGTATTGCAACGACACTTTGCACCGATGCCCCCAACACTTTTCTGATGCCAATTTCCTTACGGCGTCTTTCTGCTGTGTATGCAGCCAGCCCGAACAATCCGAGGCAGGCAACAAAAATGGACAAAGCCGTGAAGAGTGTAAACACAACACTCATGCGCTGTTCTGAACTGTATAACGCACCAAATTCCTCATCAAGGAAATTATACTCGAAAGGCGTATCGGGGGCAAAGCTTTTCCATTGCCGCTGTAGCTTATTTACTGCGGCATTGATCTTTCCTGGTTTTACTCTTGCGGAAATATACATTTTGCCAATGTCGTATGTTTTAGAAGAGACATGAAACAATGCAAACGGCACCACCGTATTGCGCAGTGATTCGATATTGAAATCTTTTACAATACCGATCACCCTGAAACGCTGGTTATCGCCACCGGGATATTGTATATACTGTCCCAACGGCTCTTTCCAGCCGATTTGTTGTGCAGCCGCTTCGTTTAGTATCACGGAGGCTGAATCAGAAAATTCCTTTGAAAAATTTCTTCCTTTCAAAACTTTTATCTGCAATGTTGGAATAAAGTTTTCGTCCACTATGAAAGATGTAAGCGATATATCTTTGACCAACTGTTCTTTATTACCGGAAGGTTCGGGCACATACCCGTCAGTGAATTCATATCCTGTAGGAATGCTTGTCGAAATAGTTGCGCTTGAAATTTCAGGCATCTTTGATAATTCATCACGAAAAGTTTTTTCGCTATTTCCCAGCCTGTTTACATTTGAAATCACCAGCACATTTTCTTTGTTCAAACCCAGGTCTTTTGTTTGCGTGTACCGCAATTGCTCAAACAGGATAATGGTGCAAATGATGAGTATTATTGAGATAGTAAACTGGAAAATCACAAGCCCGTTCCGGATAAACAAACTGCTAATACTTGTCTTAGCTGAACTTATTCCTTTCAATACTAAAATGGGTTTAAATGATGTGAGATAGAATGCAGGATAGCTTCCTGCGAGCAAACCTGTAATTATCGTTAACGCAAGAATAAAAAGCCAGATGAAATTTGAAAAGAGTGAAGCGAACGAAAGTGACTTACCTATTAATTGATTAAAGGGTTGAAGCAGTAAGGCTACCAATGTTAACGCAATAATAGCCGAAATAAAACTGTATAACATTGCCTCAGTTAAAAATTGTTTTACCAGCTGCTGTTTCACCGAACCAAGAACTTTTCTTATGCCCACTTCTTTGGCTCTCTTTGCGGACTGCGCAGTTGAAAGATTCATGAAGTTTACGCAGGCAAGTATGATAATGAACAGTGCAATGATTGAAAAAATATAGACATATTTTATATCGCTCAGCGTGGTAAGCCTTGAGCCAACTCCTGCTGAGTACAGGTGAATATCAGTAAGTCTTTGCAACCGCAAATCCCACCGGCCACCATTTTTCAAAAATTCATCAAATGGCTGACCGACCCTTTCAAAGGCGCTTGCAGCCTGCACTTTTACCATGGAAGGGAATTTTGTTTCAAGCTTTTTAATAGCAGCATCGTCGTTTGCCACGTTATCCCGGATCTTTACATAAGTAATTACCTGCAGCCAAACCCAACTCCAGCTAAACCGTTTTACAGCAGGATAAGATGAGACCGGTGTAAGTATATCAAACTGAAAAGAAGATTGCGATGGCAGATTACGTAGCACTGCTGTGACTGTAAAAGGAATTTTTTCATCGCCCAAAAGCAGTGTTTTGCCTATGGGTGAGCTACCACCAAAGTATTTTGTTGCAGTGTTTTCAGTAACAACAACGGAATTGATTTTTTGCAAACACGTTGCCACGTTGCCTTCTTTAAATGCGTAAGAGAATACTTGCAGAAAATTAGAATCAACAGCCCATATATTTTTTTCAGAGAAATAATTTTCTGTTGCATTACCGCCTTTATAACGAACTACCGTGTTACCCGGTTGATAAATTCTTGTATAGGTTTCAATCTCCGGGAACTCATTCACCAATGCAGCACCGGCCGGCGGCGGCGTTCCGCCCCCGAGAAATTCTTGTCCGCCAATGTTGCCATCCAAATTCACCTGGTAAATGTGATCTGCATCTTTTAAAAATTTATCATAGCTCAATTCATCCTGTACATACAGCAAGATGAATATTACACAAGCGAGACCAATAGACAAGCCGGCAATATTTATAAAACTATTTGCTTTGCCTTTAAGCATATTGCGCCATGCGGCTTTAAAATAATTTTTAAACATAAAGCCCTCCTAAAGCCTCCCTAAAGCCTGCCTGGCGGCAGACAGGGAAGGACTTTTTTGAATGTGATCATAATTTTAAAGTTGTTCATATTTATAAGCCCCTTCCAAAGTCCCCCTTTAGGGGGACCTGTCTGCCGACAGGCAGGTTTAGTGGGCTTATTCCGTTCTCAAACCTGCCTGCCGGCAGCCTGCCTGTCCGGTAGGCAGGGCAGGCTCTTCACAAGTACCTTCACTCTGTACGTAATGATTTCACCGGGTTTGCTATTGCAGCTTTTATCGCCTGGAAGCTCACGGTGATCAATGCAATGAGTATTGTTACAATGCCTGCTGCAAAAAATACCCATCCGCTCACATTGATGCGGTACGCAAAATCCTGCAGCCATTTATTTGCGGCCCACCATCCTGCAGGCGATGCAATGAGTATGGCAATTGCGACAAGTTTTATAAATTCTTTTGAAAGCAATAATGTAACCTGGGTAACAGAAGCGCCCAACACTTTCCTGATGCCGATCTCTTTTGTGCGTTGCTTTGCTGTATAAATGCTTAATCCGAATAAACCAATACAGGCAATAATAATTGCGAGACCTGCAAAAATGCTGAGCACGTGCAGCAACCGCTCATCTGATTTGTAAAACCTGTTGAGCTGTTCATCCATGAAAAAATAATCGAATGGAAACTCTTTATCAAATTGTTTCCATTGTTTTTGTATGTTATTGAGCGTGGGTTGAATTGACCCGGCTTTTAATTTTACAGAAACATACAGTGGATTGTCGTTGAGAATGATCGCCAGTGGCTGAACTGTCTCACGCAGTGAGGCAAAATTGAAATCTTTCATCACACCGATTATTCTTCCTTTTCTTGCTTCGTATATTTCTAATTTTTTCCCTACAGGGTCTTTCCAGTTCAGGTAGCGGGCCATTGCTTCATTGATTACAATTGAGTTCGCTGTGTCTGTTGTTAGCTGCGGTGAAAAGAATCTGCCCTTTGATAAT
The DNA here is from genome assembly GCA_036558585.1 of Chitinophagaceae bacterium. Taxonomy (GTDB): domain Bacteria; phylum Bacteroidota; class Bacteroidia; order Chitinophagales; family Chitinophagaceae; genus DATBFI01. The sequence continues at coordinate 4,831 of DATBFI010000611.1, read as the reverse complement.
TGAATATTATATGCAGAAGCAAAATCGGCATCTGTCTCCAGCACATTTACAAGAAGATGTTCATCGAGCGTATGCCCTTCGGGGATAATTCCGTAGCCATTAAAACTCTGGCCCGGCACACGATTGCTTGCAGAAACAGCGATAACACCCGGATCCTGCTTTAACGCTGTAATAAACGCAGCATTTTTATGATTGAGATCAATATTCGTATTGGCAAGTTGAATTACTGCCACCTGGTCTTTATCAAATCCAAGATCTTTTGAAGCGAGATAATGCATCTGCTTGTTTACAACAATAGTGGCAATGATCAGGAGAATGGATAAAGCAAACTGAGTAGTGATCATTGATTGGCGCAGCCAGTTACTTTTCCCCGCTTTAATAACATTTCGAAAGACATCCGTCGATTTGAACCTTGACAAAAACAGGGCGGGATACAATCCTGCAATTAAACTGATCAGCAACAGTAAACCGGCAAGAGAAAGAAATATATTTTGTTGCAACAGCAAAACTGGTCCGAGATTCGTATTTGCCAGTTGATTGAAAAAGGGCAGTACCGCTATAACAAGCAATAAGGCGATTACGAGTGAAATAACACAAAGAACAAACGATTCACCGAAAAATTTTTTTACGAGTTGAAACTTGCTTGCACCCAAAACTTTTTGAACACCTGTTTCTTTGGCCCGGCTTAATGCCCCTGCCGTAGTAAGATTAATAAAGTTGAAACAGGCGATCAGTAAAATTAACCCTGCGATGATAAGCAGTGTATAAACGATCCTGCTGCTGTTTGTGTGGAATTGTTCGGCATATAAAATATCGGAAGAATGTAAATGGATATCATCAAGCGGTTGAAGAAATATCCTGTATGAATATTCAGTTTCATCCCGATGTTCGTGCTGAAGGGCTGAAATTTTGTCTCCTGTTTTTTCAGCGTTCGTATTTTGTTTCAGTTGTACAAAAGTGTAATTCACATTTGTTGTCCAGTTATTCATCCAGAAAAAATAATCCTTGTTTGCTGCTACCGTTGCCCAGGAAATAAGCATCGTGAATTGCATCGATGAATTGAAGGGTATATCTTTAGTTACTGCGGTTATTTTTACAGGGATGTTATTTAGGGTTACAAGTGTTTTGCCGACAGGATCAGCATTGTTAAAATATTTCTTTGCCGTGGATTCTGTAACCACCGCTGTAAATGGTTCCGCCAACGCGGTTTTCCGGTTACCTTCTTTTACCGGAAAATCAAACATCTGCAAAAACATAGCGTCTGCATAAGCTACATCGTCGAGCTTGATATGCACCGTATCATAACTCACCAGCATTTCGGTGAACCACGGCCTGAAACGAGTTGCTGCGGCCACTTCCGGAATCTTTTTTGGCAGCTCTTCTGCAAGAAGACCCGGCGTAATTGCGTCCTTGTACCCTTCTTTTCCCTTTTCATTCATTACCTGGTTTACCCGGTAAATCTGGCTATGGTTGACATTAAATTTATCAAACGATAATTCAGTGAAGGCGTATAATCCAATAATAATACAGCTCGCAAGCCCGATAGAAAGACCGAAAATGTTGATAACGGAAAATGTTTTGTGGCGAAGCAGGTTTCGAAAAGCCAGCTTTAGATTGTAGTAAAGCATATACAATTGTTTTTAAAGCCCCCACTCCTGAAGGGGCTTATATTCATCTAATTTTTTTGTCTCAACTCAGGCCTCGAAGAGTACGCTGTCTCAAAGTCTCCCTTTAGGGAGACCTGTCTGCCGACAGGCAGGTTTAGAGGGCTTTATTCCGTTCTTAAACCTGCCTGCCGGCAGCCTGCCTGTCCGGTAGGCAGGGCAGGCTCTTCACAAGTACTTTCACTCTGTACGTAATGATTTCACCGGGTTTGCTATCGCAGCTTTTATTGCCTGGAAACTTATTGTTACCAATGCAATGATAAGTGCTACCAGCGTTGCCAGGGCAAACATCCACCAACTCATATCTATCCGGTAAGCGAAATCCTGTAACCATTTGTTCATAGCAAACCATGCCACCGGAAAAGCGATCACTGCAGCTATCATTATCAGCTTTAGAAAATCTCTTGACAACATGGCTGCAATATTTTCAACACTTGCACCTAATACTTTGCGTATGCCGATCTCTTTAACGCGCTGTTCTGCAGCATAGGTAACCAAACCGAACAATCCAAGACATGCAATTGCTATGGCAAGCATTGCAACCATAAAAAAAATCGTTTCTCTTATTTTATCCTGCTGATAAAATAGTTCCCATTGTTTATCGAGAAAATGGTATTCAAATAAATGGTTTTGATCGATGCTGTGCAATACTGCATCCATTTGTTTCAATGTTGAACTGATATCTCCGGCAGACAATCTTGCAGTAAAATAATCAATGCTGTGAATGGGATTGTTTTGAAAGGCAAGAACCATTGGGGCGATTGGTTCATGCAAAGATTGAAAATTAAAGTCTTTTACAATGCCTGCCACTCTTACGTAAAATGGTTTATCAAGAGGAGAAAAATCTCCGTCAAAATTTACGGAGGGAATTGAAATAATTTGTTCGGATGGTTCTGTGATACCCAGCACTTTTGCAGCCGTTTCATTTATCATTACTGTGGAAGAATCTGTATTACCGCTAAGAAAATTTCTTCCTTTAAGAAGTTTGACCTGGTATGTTTTTAAAAACTGGTCATCAACGCCAAGAAAGTACATGTCGTTTCCCTGCGATGCACTGGTATTATCATTTTTCACTTTTACTTTAGGCAAACCTTTCCATTCTCCCGGAACCCTTGAACTAACTGATACATCCCTTACCTGTGCCAATTTTGCAAATTCATTCTTTATTGTTTCTGCGCTGCGTCGCACCTTTCCGCTGTTTATATCCACAACAACCAGTTGGTCTTTCTTAAAACCCATATCCTTTGCATTTATATATTTCATCTGCATATAAACGACAATCGTAGCGATGATCATAATAATAGAAAGGGTAAACTGAAATACAACCAGGGAACGCCGCAACGAAACGTTTCCTTTGCCGATATGAATTTTATTCTTAAGCAGGAGCAGGGGTTTAAGTCCTGATTGAAATAATGCAGGGTATATACCGGAACATAAGCTTGTTATTATAACAACTAAAACTATTCCAAGCCAGATGCGATAATCCGTTCCTGTTCCAAGCGTTAATTGTTTTTGCGTAAAATCATTGAACCAGGGCAGCAAAATTTTTGTGAGGATCAGTGCAAGCGCTAATGCAATCGTAGTTATTAAAAAAGCTTCTGAAAGAAATTGTTTGGTAAGATTTCTTCGTGATGCTCCCGCAACTTTACGTATTGCAATTTCTTTTGACCTGTTAACAAATCTTGCAGTTGTTAAATTCATGTAATTGATACATGCGATAAAAAGAACAAACAATGCAATAACCGAAAAAATATAGATATAAGTAATACTACCGCTTCTGTCGGAATTACCTTCGATATCACCGGAATAAAAATGAATATCTTTTAAAGGCTGCAGGCTAAAGCTGCTTTTGACTTTCCTTTGATCGCCTTTATTCGCGGCCACCAGCTGGTTGATTTTAGCTTCAAGCTTATGCATATCTCTTTTACCGTCCAGCAATAAATACGTTGAAAATGCGTCCGAACTCCAATCGGAACCGGTAAATTTTTTAAAATTATCACTTGCGAGACTGGATTCAGAAAAAATAAGATCAAATGAAATATGAGAGTTAGCAGGAAAGTTTTTTAATACTCCTGTTATTTTAAAGGGAACCGTGTCCCGATCATTTTTAAGAAATTTTCCAATTACATCTGTTGTACCAAAAAATTTTCTGGCAGTTTCTTCAGTGACAATTACCGAATGAGGAGCAGTTAATGCAGTGTTGCGATCTCCTTGTAATAATTTAAAATCAAAAACTGTTAAAAAGCCAGGGTTACCTATTGTATAATCTTCATAGAAAACATTTTTGTTTTCTTCTGCAGAAACATTGGCTCTTCCAAAAGTTACAAACCGGGCCACATCTTTTATTTCCGGAAAATTTGTTTTTGATCTTTCAGAAACCTGGTAGCCGGCACCAGCGACCTTTGTTTCTTTTCCTTCTTCAGACGTTTTGTTATCAATAAGCCGGTAAATATTATTCGCATTTTTATGGAAGCTGTCAAAAGTTAATTCATCAAAGATGTAAAGCGCAATTAAGAGAAAACTCGTCAGGCCAATTGTAAGACCGGCTATATTAATAAGAGAAAAAACCTTATTCTTCATCATATTACGCCATGCGGTTTTCAAATAATTTTTAAGCATAAAACCCTCCTAAATACATCCGCCTCAGGCGGAAGGACTTTTTTAGTTCGTAATTAATTTAAGTTGTTCATATTTATAAGCCTCTTCCAAAGCCCCCCTTTAGGGGGATTAGGGGGCTTCATTCCGTTCTTAAACTCTTCACAGGATTAGCAACAGCTGCTTTTATCGACTGGAAGCTTATTGTTAATAATGCAATTATCAATGCAAGTAATCCCGCTGCGATAAATATCCACCAACTGATATTGATACGGTACGCAAAATCCTGCAACCACGTATGCATAATGTACCATGCAACGGGCGAAGCAATTATAAAAGCGATAAGAACAAGTTTGATAAAATCTTTTGAGAGCAGCATTACAATATTTGAAACCGACGCACCAAGCACCTTGCGCACACCAATTTCCTTCGTGCGCTGCGCTGTTGCAAACAGCGAGAGGCCAAGCAGACCGAGACATGCAATGAAAATGGCAAAACTCGCAAAGATTGTGAACACTTTTCCAAATAACTGGTCATTTGCATATTGCTTGTTAAAATGTTCATCGAGGAAA
>DATBFI010000610.1:0-6138 GCA_036558585.1 Chitinophagaceae bacterium | reverse complement strand
ACATAAGCCCGATTATCAAGATAATCGAGTAAAAAAGAGAGCCCGCTCATTACTAAACATGCGGGTAAAATCCAGATAATTAAAGTGAGTACTGCCAAAATCAAACCACCGCGTTTATATCCAATTAAAGTAAGCGTTTGTGTTGATGATGCACCCGGCAACATTTGACAAAAGGCATTATATTCAAGTAATTCTTGTTCTGAAACGTCCTTTCTTTGGTGAACAAAAGTCTTTAGCATCATTCCAAAATGGCCTTGTGGACCGCCAAATGCCGTAATGCTATGAAAAAACACAGCTTTTAAAAAAGGAATATGGCGAAGCAGTATCAAGCTATAATAATTTAGTAAGAAGAATCCACTTTAGTCAATAAAAGTAAAATCTATTTGATATTATGCAATAGACTTCGGGAAATAAAAAAACCACTCGTTTTTTCAGCGAATGGTTTTTTCTTGTAAAAAATCTGTTTTAGCCATTCATACTGGCAAGAAACTCATAGTTATCTTTTGTTCCCCGCATTCTTTTTAATAATTCAGTCATCGCCTCTTCCGTCTTCATATCATTAATATATAGGCGAAGAATATTCATTCTCGATAAAACATCTCTATCAAGCAGCAAGTCTTCACGTCGTGTTGAGGAAGCAACAAGATCAATCGCTGGAAAAATACGCTTATTGGCAAGACGCCTGTCAAGCACAAGTTCCATATTGCCAGTTCCCTTAAATTCTTCAAAGATTACTTCATCCATTTTGCTGCCTGTTTCAATAAGAGCTGTTGCTAATATGGTGAGTGACCCACCATTTTCTATCTTTCTGGCAGCACCGAAAAATTGTTTAGGTTTTTGCATTGCATTTGCTTCAACACCACCACTCAAAACTTTACCACTGGCAGGCGCTACAGTATTATGTGCGCGGGCCAAACGGGTAATAGAATCAAGTAAGATCACTACATCATGACCGCATTCCACCAATCTCTTTGCTTTTTGTAGGGCGATAGTCGAAACTTTAACGTGTTTCTCTGCGGGTTCGTCAAAGGTGGATGCTATAACTTCTGCCTTTACACTTCGTTCCATGTCCGTAACTTCTTCAGGGCGTTCATCTATCAATACAACCATCAGGTAGCACTCAGGGTGATTTGCCGCAATAGCATTAGCTACTTCTTTCAGTAACATTGTTTTACCAACCTTGGGCTGAGCAACAATCAATCCACGCTGACCCTTACCTATAGGGGTAAATAAATCCATTAAGCGGGTGCTATAGTTATCTGGTTTTGTGAAAAGATTTAATTTTTCGTAAGGAAATAACGGGGTCAGATAGTCAAAAGGAACCCTGTCTCTAACTTCCTCAGGGCTTTTGCCATTAATGCTTTCGACTTTTAGAAGAGCAAAATACTTTTCGCCTTCCTTGGGCGGACGAACAGAACCAAAAACTGTATCCCCCGTTTTTAATCCGAAAAGTTTTATTTGTGAAGGTGAAACATAAATATCATCAGGAGAAGAGAGATAATTATAATCAGAAGATCTCAGAAATCCATACCCATCCGGCATCATTTCCAAAACACCTTCCCCTTGGATGATCCCGTCGAATTCTATGTTAAAAACCGGCTCCCTTTTATACGGGCGGACTCCCGGCGCTTCATCTGTTGTGTCAATGGTATCAATAGATTCATCATCCAATGAAATAGGATCATCGTCGTCTCCCAACATACTTATAAGCCGGCTTCCTAATTCCGGTATGTCTATTTCCGAGGGATCTATTTTCGGTGGTTCCGGTTTTGGTTCCTCAACAGGGGGAGGCGACTCTTTTTCTTTTGGCTTGCGGCCTTTTTTCTTTTGCTTTTCTTTGTTACTATCGTCTTGTTCAACAGGCTCAGATTCTTTTGATGAATCAGCTTCAGTAATTACTTCCGGCTCTTCAGTAACGGTCGCAGTTTTTGCTTTTGCGATACGTTTCCGTTTTGGTTTTTCCTGGCCATTTTGTTTGGATTCACTTCCTGATATGGCTTGTTTGTCAAGAATTTTGTAAATCAGTTCCTGCTTATCTGTTTTTTTTGTGTGAGGTATATGCAGTTGCTCAGCAATATCGAGCAATTCAGGAACCAGCATGTCGTTCAATTGCAGAATGTCGTACATAAAAGTGTAAAAAGAATTGATGTTAATCGTTAAAATCCAATCTTAAGATTTGAAGAAATAAAATTATCGGTTGATTAAAGAAAACCAGTGAGCTGAGAGGGTTTGACAGACTAATCAGCTTGTTTCCAAATGCAATGTTACATCAATTTGTTTAAAAACAAATAAAAAATTTTGATCGGCAAGACGATGTGTTTTACGGAATTATATGTCGAAACCTGTGCTACTGCCCGCTTATCTTGAAACAGGAATTTTGAATTCTAATTTTCAGATCCGGACAGAATGTATTACTATATCTTTGCGCCCCTGATGAATGAATTGTTAATGTGGAAAAGAAGACAAAACCTAAAAACCTTAATCCAGGAGAGGGATTAGATTAATCCTTAGTTCTCAAAAACATTCTATTTAAATACGATAAGTATGTTTAATGCCCGGATAAAAATTAAAGAATTACTAGCCTTAGCTCCCTACAGCAAAGAATTAACTGTAATGGGATGGGTGCGTACTTTTCGCAATAACCAGTTTATTACATTAAATGATGGCAGTACAAATGAAAATCTACAGGTGGTGGTTGGGTTAGGGCTACTTGATGAAACCACATTAAAGCGTATTACAACAGGTGCATCCTTAAAAGTTTTTGGTGAAGTAGTTGAGAGTTTGGGTAAGGGCCAGAAGATGGAATTAAAGGCCAAAGCAGTAGAAATATTGGGTGATTGCGATCCTTCCCAATATCCGCTTCAATTAAAAAATCGTCCGACCCTTGAATATTTGAGAGAAATTGCACATTTACGTTTTCGTACAAACACTTTTGGGGCTGTGTTTCGCGTAAGGCACTCCCTTGCATTTGCGATCCATAAATTTTTTAACGATAAAGGATTTATATATCTCCATACTCCAATCATCACTGCATCAGATGCAGAAGGAGCGGGAGAGATGTTTCGTGTAACAACTTTGCCTTTTGATAATCCTCCGCGCAATCAGGATGGATCCATAGATTTCAGAGAAGATTTTTTCGGCAAGAGCACTAATCTTACTGTTAGCGGACAATTAGAAGGCGAATTGGGTGCAATGGCGCTTAGTGAAATATATACTTTCGGCCCTACTTTTCGTGCCGAAAACTCTAATACCACAAGACATTTGGCGGAATTCTGGATGATCGAGCCTGAAATGGCGTTTTATGATATCGAAGACAATATGAACCTGGCTGAGGAATTTATTCAATATTTGATTCGATATGCCCTCGATAACAATGTTGAAGATCTTAATTTTTTATCCCGTCGTTTGGAAGAAGAAGAGAAACAGAAGCCGCAATCTGAGCGTTTTGAAATGGGATTAATGCAAAAATTGCATTTCGTAACCGAGAATAAATTTGAGCGAATAGCTTATACTGATGCGATCAATATCTTACTTGAATCACCGGCATATAAAAAGAAAAGATTTAAATACGATGTGAGCTGGGGTATAGATATGCAGAGCGAACATGAACGCTATCTCGTAGAAAAATATTTTAAAAAACCGGTGATCGTCACCGGTTACCCCGCAGCCATCAAAGCTTTTTATATGCGGATTAATGACGATGGCAAAACAGTTGCGGCTATGGATATACTTGCTCCTGGTATCGGGGAAATAGTAGGTGGCTCTCAGCGCGAGGAAAGATTAGATAAACTTGAGCGGAGAATGCTTGAGATGAATATACCTGTTAAGGAGATGAACTGGTATTTGGATACCCGCCGTTTTGGTACGGTACCCCATGCTGGTTTCGGTCTTGGTTTTGAAAGAATGGTGCAGTTTGTGACCGGAATGACAAACATCCGCGATGTAATACCTTTTGCAAGAACGCCAAAAAATTGTGAGTTTTAGAATGAGGAATTTCAATTGTAAGTTGAAGAAACGCCGGGGGTAAGGGCAAATTTTATTTTTTAAAATTCGGCATGGGCTTATATTTGCACCCCCTATGAAAAAAACAAGGTTTAGGAAAACCATCAAGAGTTAACCAGGAGAAGTTGTACAGTTTGAACCCTGTAACCTGAATCTTGCAACGTGCAACTTGAATCTTGCAACCGTGCAACTTTATAATGGTGCGGTAGCTCAGTCGGTAGAGCAAAGGACTGAAAATCCTTGTGTCGGCGGTTCGATTCCGCCCCGCACCACAAGCCGGGCAAATGCCAACTTTTTAGGGACCACAGTAATGCACACCCTTCGCTAAAATCCACATTTATTTTTCCCCTTCTTAATAGAAACCCCACTGGCTCACCTTTTGCAACTTACTATTCCAAAATCGATGCATGCCTGAAGGTCCGTCAATTATTATTTTAAAAGAAGCTGTACAGCCTTTTAAAGGAAAAAAGATCATACAAGTAACGGGAAACAGCAAGCTTAATATTGACCGTTTAACAGGCAAAGTCATCACTGATTTCAAAAGCTGGGGAAAGCACTTTTTAATTTGTTTTGAAGATTTTACTGTTCGTATTCATTTTATGTTGTTTGGTTCCTATCGCATCAATGAAGAAAAGAATTCAAAACCTCGGTTAAGCCTCCAATTTGAAAAGGGAGAACTTAATTTTTACGCTTGTTCCGTTCTTTTTATTGAAGAAGATCTAAATAATGTATATGACTGGACTGCCGATGTATTAAATGATAAATGGAACGCGGCCAAAGCGCGGAAAAAAATAAAAGCTTTTCCTGATCGCCTGGTATGCGACGTTTTATTGGACCAGTTCATTTTTGCAGGCGTCGGAAATATTATAAAAAATGAAGTGCTTTTCAGGATAAAAGTTCATCCTGAAAGTAAAACAGGAAAATTGCCTCCCAAACAATTAAAAGCATTGTTAGATGAAGCGGTAAATTACAGCTATGATTTTTTGCGATGGAAAAAAGCATTCGAATTAAAAAAGCACTGGCTTGTCCATACAAAAAAAATTTGTCCCCGCTGTAATATTCCTGTCATCAGAAAAAATTTAGGCAAGACCAATCGCAGAACCTTTTACTGCAGCAATTGCCAGGTGTTGTATAGCTAAAAAGTGATTAGAGACGGGAAAAAATTTACACATCCGGTTAATTTTATCGCTCTACAGAAGAAAACATATTGAAATAAAAAGCTTTCTGTGCAAGGCACATTGTTTGTGTAATGATGATAAAAGTTTATTATGGAGAAAAGAATTTTCGGTATTATCCTGACTATTCTTGGTATAGTTGGACTCATACTTGCAGGCGTAAACTTTATGAATGGCAACCATGGCGATAACGAGGGAAAGATGATCGCTGTCTATGCCATACTTGGGATTATTTTCTTTTTTGCAGGAATTGGATTATTACGCAATACAAGAGACAAAGCGACCTGATGCTGCTTTAAAAATCAAAAAAATTATAAACTAAATTTATGCGGTTTACAGATAAGGTTTGTCTTGTAACCGGTGCTGCATCAGGAATTGGAAAAGCTACTGCTTTACGAATGGCTGCGGAGGGTGGAATTGTATTTGTGCTCGATCGCAATGATAAAACAGGTCAGCAAACAGTAGATAATATTAGGTCGTCAAACGGCACAGCATTCTTTTACAAAACAGATGTAGGCAATGAACAGGACATTAAGAATGCGGTAAATTTTGCGTTGGAACAAAAAGGGAAAGTAGATGTGCTTATCAATAATGCTGCTATGATGACCTTCAAAAAAATTATTGACCTAAGCAGCGAAGAGTGGGACCACGTAATGGCAGTAAATCTTCGTTCTGTTTTTCTTTTTTGCAAATATTGTATCCCTCATATGAAAAAAGGAGCTATTGTAAACATTAGCTCTGTTCATGCTCATGCTACAACCGCTAATGTTGTCCCTTATGCCAGCAGTAAAGGTGCTATGGAGGCTTTTATACGCGGTGTGAGTTTGGAATATCCGCCAAGCCAGCTGCGTATTAATTGTGTAGCACCCGGCGCTGTATATACTCCCATGCTATGGAATAATCCCAATATTAAAAGTGGCGCAGAAAAGGTGGAAGGAGCTGTAGGTAAACCAGAAGAACT
>DATBFI010000609.1:0-30935 GCA_036558585.1 Chitinophagaceae bacterium | reverse complement strand
AATTTTTAAAAATTAAAGTCATGAATAGAATTGCAAAATTATCTGTACTCTTCTTTGCCATGGTGATAACCGCAGGGAAGGCATTTACACAAGAGAAACAAAAAGAAAAAGAGAAAAAAGGTGAAGACATTATCATTCACAAAAAAGGCGACAGTAAGGATAAATTGACAATTGTAATTGAGGGAGACAAAGTTACTTTGAATGGAAAACCGGTTGACGAATATAAAAGTGATGATGTTGATATAATTCATGGTGATGATGAGTTAGATTTAAGGGGACTTAGAGCTTTAACTCCTCCAAGAGGAGGCATGGAAATGTTTGGAAACGATTTTATGCACGAGATCCACAGTAATAAAGCGTTCCTTGGTGTAATGTCTAAAGAGAGTGACAGTGGTGCTGAAATAACAGAAGTTACAAAAGAAAGCCCTGCAGAAAAAGCTGGTTTAAAAGAAGGCGATATAATCACCAAAATAAACAGTGATAAAGTAACAGATGCCGATGATCTTTATAAAGCCATTGGAAAATATAAACCGGGTGACAAAGTAAATGTTAGTTATAAAAGAGGTGGTAAAGAAAGCACGGTGCCGGTTGAATTAAGTGAGAATAAACAGGTGCGTGTTTATTCGTGGAAAAACGGGGACAATGACAATTTTAATTTTAAGATGGCGCCCGGCTCTCCCTATATTAATGGATGGAATGGTTTATACGCGAACGATAAACCACGATTGGGTATCCAGGTACAGGACACTGAAGATGGAAAAGGAGTAAAGGTGCTTGAAGTGGAAGATGAAGAAGCAGCAGATAAGGCCGGCATTAAAGAAGATGATATAATCACGCAGGTGAATGGAAAAAATATTACATCTGTTGACGACGTAAAAGAAATTATGAAAACTGCTAAAAAAGGTGATACATTAAAGGTTACTTTTTTACGGGACAACAAAACTGAGACAGCTAATATTAAGCTTCCCAAGGACCTAAAAACAACAGATTTGTAAAACCATAAAAATGCTCTTTATACATAAGCCGCTGTTTTTTAACAGCGGTTTTTTTGTGCTGCAACAATCGATTTATTTTATTTTATCATAAAGGCAAAGGATGTATAAATGTTCGGCCATTCAATAAATTTCTAACTTAAATCTTTACTTTTGCCGCATAAATATCTTAGTTCGGATATGAAGAAGATTGAACTGGAAATCGTTGCGCTTTCTCATAGTATAACTCAAACACATTCTTATGCTGTTGTGTTAGGCGAAGTAAATGGTTTGCGTCGTTTACCGATAGTAATCGGAGGTTTCGAAGCCCAGGCAATTGCAGTAGCATTAGAAAGAATGCAACCGAGCCGGCCACTAACACACGACCTGATGAAGAATTTCATGAATGCCTTTAATGTGGAGTTAATGGAAATTGTAATCAATGATCTGCAGGAAGGCATTTTTTATTCCAAACTTATTTGTGTAAACGAACATGATACGGTCGAAATTGATAGTCGTACCAGCGATGCTTTAGCCCTGGCGGTAAGATTTGGCTGCCCTATATACACATATGACCACATTCTCGAAAGTGCCGGCATTTTAATGGAAGATACAAGCAAGGGTAAAAAGTCAGATATACCTGTTGATGAAACCTCCGCGGCCACACGCGAAGAACTTGGAAAAATGAGCATGGAGGAATTGCAGAATTTGTTAAACGAGGTGCTGGAACAGGAGGACTATCTGCGTGCTATTGCTATCCGGGACGAGATCAATAAAAGAAAATAAATATAGTATTACACTACAGGCTCTATTGAGTTATCATCATACAATCCTACAAAATAATAAGTGGTCACCTTTCCAAACTGCAAAATCAATCTTGGTCTTAACATTATTCGAAGAAGAGAAGATGGCTATCATGACCTTCAAACAGTTTTTTATCCTGTAGAAATATTCGATGCACTGGAAATCATTAAAAATGATGATCGTGCTGATGAGGATATCTTATTTTCAACAACGGGTATATTTATAACTGACAATTCGAAAGATAATCTTTGCATAAAGGCGTACAAACTTCTTAAAAGAGATTTTCCCCAAATAAGTGCAATCAAAATGCATATACATAAAACTATTCCCACAGGCGCGGGATTAGGTGGAGGAAGTGCAGATGCTGCATTTACACTTTTGCTGCTCAACAAAAAATTCCAGCTCAATATTTCACATAGTAAACTGATTAATTATGCTTTACAGTTGGGAAGCGATTGTCCTTTTTTTATCATAAACAAACCTTGCTATGCACAAGGAAAGGGAGAAGTGCTGGAAGAAATTGATCTTAATCTTTCACAATACCAATTGCTGGTGGTAAACCCAAAAATTAATATTAATACCCGCTGGGCATTTTCAAAAGTTGAACCCGAAACGCCTGGAATAAGTATCAGGCATATTATACAACAGCCAATAGAACTATGGAAAGAACAATTGATTAATGATTTCGAAAAGCCTTTGTTGAAATATTATCCAATATTAAAATCAATCAAAGAGGAATTATATAAACAGGGAGCATTATACGCTGGTATGAGCGGCAGTGGCAGTACATTCTTTGGCATCTTTCCTAAGTCAAAAAAAATAGAAACAAATATTTTTCCGTCAGAATATTTTATCCGGAAGATGGATGGCAGATCAGGTGTTTAACTAAAAAAATGTGAACCGAATTTTTGAGAAAGAAATATCTAAAACCTCTTTGCTAACTATTGTTCGTGTGCTTTTGTGAAAGTTCCGCAATAATTTATAAACAATTTTTAATCATTTTATTGCAATATTTGAAAACCGTCAATAAAAAATAAATTTTGCATTGTAATTTTATACCGATTGCTCGTGCCTATTATTTTTTTGTAAATAAACTATGATAATTGTGTATGAACGAAAACAAGTTGACAGGTTTATACCATCCTTCCTTTGAGCACGACGCATGCGGAATTGGTTTTGTTGCCAATATAAAAGGCAATAAAAGCCACAAGATAATTTCCGATGCACTTACTGTTCTTGAGAACATGGAGCATCGGGGGGCTTGTGGTTGTGAAAACAATACCGGTGATGGCGCGGGCATTATGATTCAGACACCCCATGAATTTCTCTTTGAGGAGTGTATTAAGCTTGGGGTGCATTTGCCGCCTTTTGGTAAATATGGGGTAGGTGTAATTTTCTTTTCACGCGAAATCCGGCTGCGGGAGGAATGCCGCGAAATATTTAATCGTTGTGCCGAAAAATTAGGGCTTGAAATTCTAACTTATAGAAAGGTTCCCGTTAATCCAACCAACATAGGTGCGACAGCTCTTTCAGTGGAACCTGAAATTGAACAGGTGTTTATTACATGCCCTGATCATATAAACAACCCTCTTGAATTTGAACGCAAGCTATTTGTGTTGCGTAATTATGCCAGTCATATTATACATGATACTGTCAAAAAAGATGCTGTTGGTTTTTATATTGCATCCTTGTCTTATAAGACAGTTATTTATAAAGGCCAGTTAACCAGTTTACAGGTAAGAGATTATTTTCCTGATCTCAGTAACAAACGAGTTGTATCAGCCTTTGGCTTGGTGCACTCCCGTTTCGCGACCAATACATTTCCCTCATGGAAATTAGCACAACCTTTCCGTTTTATTGCGCATAATGGCGAAATAAATACATTACAGGGCAATCTCAACTGGCTCAAGACGAGTGAACATGGATTAACCTCTCCTTATTTTACATCGGAAGAAATGGAGATGTTATTACCAATTGTTACGGGAGGGCAAAGTGATTCAGCTTGCCTGGATAACATGATTGAATTGCTTACTCTTACAGGCCGCTCATTACCTCATGTTATGATGATGCTTATTCCTGAGGCATGGGATGGAAATGATCAGATGGAGCCTATAAAGAAAGCTTTTTATGAATATCATGCCTCTATGATGGAGCCCTGGGACGGGCCTGCTTCTATTTCGTTCACAGATGGAAAAATCATTGGTGCAACGCTTGACAGAAATGGCCTTCGCCCATCACGTTATTGTGTTACCACTGATGATCGTGTAATAATGGCGTCAGAAACAGGAGTATTGCCTGTTGATCCTAAAATGATAAAAGAGAAAGGACGCCTGCAGGCTGGTAGAATGTTCGTAGTGGATATGGAGCAGGGACGAATTATTAGTGATGACGAATTAAAGCAAACTATTTGTTCTCAGAAACCTTACGGTGAATGGCTGAATAAATATAAAATCCGTTTGGAAGAATTACCCGAGCCGAGAGTAATGTTTACGCACCTGGAAACAGAACAAATATTTAAATATCAAAAGGCATTTGGCTACAGCACCGAAGACCTTGAAACAATTATCACACCCATGTCTGTTGATGGCAAAGAGCCTGTAGGTTCTATGGGTACTGATGTTCCTCTTGCTGTATTGAGTGATCAGCCACAGCATCTCAGCGCATACTTCAAGCAACTTTTTGCCCAGGTAACTAATCCTCCGATCGATCCGATACGTGAAAGAATGGTAATGTCGCTGGCAACTTTTGTCGGAAATAATGGTAATTTATTAAATGAAGATCCGCTCACCTGTCATACAGTTGCATTGCAACATCCTGTATTGAATAATCACGAGCTTGAAAAGATAAGAAGCATCGACACGGGTATCTTCCAGGCCAAAACATTACAGACTTATTTCAGGGCGGATGGAAAAGCTGGCTCACTTAAAAAAGGAGTGGACCGTTTATGTCGTTATGCTGAAGATGCCGTACATGATGGTTTCGAGGTATTGATATTATGCGATCGTGCAGTGGATAGCGAACACGCCTCAATTCCTTCCTTGCTTGCCACCGCTGCCGTGCATCATCACCTGATCAGGAAAGGTTTACGCGGACAGGTAGGGATCGTAGTAGAGGCAGGTGATGTATGGGAAGTTCACCATTTCGCATGTTTACTTGCATTCGGAGCCACGGCAATCAATCCATACCTGGCGTTATCTTCAATAAGAGATTTGAAACTCACTAATAAATTGCAAACCGATCTTGATGCAGAACAACTAAAGAAAAATTATGTAAAAGCTGTGTGTGATGGTTTGTTGAAGGTATTCTCAAAAATGGGTATCTCCACATTGCAATCTTACCAGGGAGCGCAAATAATGGAGATCATCGGGTTGAATAAAGATGTAGTAGATAAATATTTTACAGGCACTACTTCCCGAATAGAGGGAATGGGGCTTGATGCGATTGCAAAAGAAACATTGACGAAGCATTATTTCGGCTTCAGCAGGAAGGATATACCGGTTGACAGGTTACCTACCGGTGGATTATACCAATGGAAACGAAAAGGTGAATTTCATTTATTTAATCCGCAAACTATTCACCTGTTGCAATATGCAACGCGAATGAATGATTACAGTATTTTCAAGAAATATTCAAAGCTCGTAAACAACCAGGGTGAAAAAGCCTGCACATTACGCAGCTTGTTCCGCTTCAAACGCAACAGGCCTTCCATATCTATAGATGAGGTGGAACCCGCTGAAAATATTTATAAACGTTTTGCAACAGGTGCAATGAGTTTTGGTTCCATTTCATGGGAGGCGCACACCACCTTGGCTATTGCTATGAACAAGCTTGGTGGCAAGAGTAATACAGGAGAAGGCGGAGAAGATGAAATACGTTATCAAAGATTACCGAATGGTGACAGTATGCGTTCTGCAATCAAGCAGGTAGCATCTGCACGTTTTGGTGTTACGAGTTATTATCTTACTGAAGCAGATGAGCTGCAAATAAAAATGGCACAGGGTGCAAAGCCTGGAGAAGGTGGTCAGTTGCCGGGTCATAAAGTAGATGAATGGATTGGTAAAACGCGATATGCAACTCCCGGTGTAGGATTAATATCTCCTCCTCCGCATCATGATATTTATTCTATCGAAGACCTTGCGCAATTAATATTTGATCTGAAGAATGCCAATCGTTCAGCGCGAATCAATGTTAAACTTGTTTCAAAAGCCGGCGTAGGCACCATAGCTGCTGGTGTTGCAAAAGCAAAAGCAGATGTGATTTTGATTTCAGGTCATGATGGAGGTACCGGAGCATCACCAATTAGTTCTATCAAACATGCAGGTTTGCCATGGGAGCTTGGCCTTGCTGAAACACATCAAACACTTGTTCGTAATAAATTGCGCAGCCGTGTTGTTGTGCAAACTGATGGTCAATTAAAAACAGGTCGCGATATAGCTATAGCAGCATTACTTGGTGCAGAAGAATGGGGCGTTGCAACAGCGGCATTGATAACAGAAGGTTGTATCATGATGCGCAAGTGTCACCTGAATACTTGTCCTGTTGGTGTTGCTACCCAGGATCCTGAATTGCGCAAACGTTTTACCGGCGATCCCGAACATGTCATTAATCTCTTCAGGTTTCTTGTGCAGGAACTAAGAGAACTAATGGCTGAGCTTGGGTTTAGAACAGTGAACGAAATGATTGGCCAGTCCGATTGTCTTGAAGTAAGAGAGAATATTAGTCACTGGAAATACAGCAAACTTGACCTGTCACCAATATTGTATAAAGAAAAGGCATCAGAATATGTCGGCTTATATAAACAGGAAGAACAGGATCATGGTTTATTTAATGTGCTGGACTGGAAACTTTTAAAAGCAGCGCAACCCGCCCTGGAATCACTCGAAAAAGTGAAAGCTTCTTTTGCTATAAAAAATACAGACCGAACTGCCGGTACCATTCTTTCGAATGAGATTACCAAGATCTATAAAGGTGAGGGATTGCCCGAGGATACCATTCATATTAAATTCAATGGTACAGCAGGACAGAGTTTTGCGGCTTTCAATACAAAAGGCGTTACGTTTGAATTAGAGGGCGATGCCAATGACTATTTTGGTAAAGGCTTAAGCGGTGCGAGACTTATTGTATATCCACCCAAACAAGCCTCATACGTGCCGGAAGAAAATATTATTATCGGAAATGTTGCATTTTATGGTGCCACAAGTGGAGAGGCTTTTATACGTGGCAAAGCCGGTGAACGTTTTTGTGTGCGTAATTCGGGTGCAAAGGTCGTTGTTGAGGGTGTAGGAGATCATGGTTGCGAATATATGACGGGAGGTGTTGCTGTAATACTTGGTGCAACCGGTCGCAATTTTGCTGCGGGCATGAGCGGTGGTATTGCTTATGTGTACGACGTGCAAAGCAAATTTGCAAACATGTGCAATACTGAGATGATTGATGTTGACCCTCTGGACAATGAAGATATAAAAGCGTTGCATGAATTAATACAAAAACATTTCAATTATACGGACAGTACCGTTGCCCAATTTGTGCTCTCTGATTTTGAAAATCAATTAAAGAATTTTGTAAAAGTATTTCCCAAAGATTATAAGAAGGTATTGCAGAAACCTCCCAGTCCCCTAAAAGGAGAATTTCAGGGTGTGCTTGCAAATAAAAGTAAGCAATAGATTACAACATGAATTTGCAATATCCTGAATAGAGGTAAGCAAGCATAAGTATGCGATGCAATGATGCATCATAGTGGCTGTTGGGTATATAAAATATTATTGTTATAAAATATTATTTTTTAATCACTAAAAATTTCCCCGTCAAGCGGGGCTGGGTATATGGGCAAAACAACAGGATTTTTAGAGTTTACAAGAGAATTGCCGCCTAAGCGTCCGGTGCAGGAGCGCATAAATGATTTTAACGAGTTTGTTGAAAAATACAGCACTGAAAAATTAAACCAGCAGGCAGCACGCTGTATGAATTGTGGTGTTCCTTTTTGTCTTAACGGTTGTCCGTTGGGCAATGTGATTCCCGAATTTAATGATGCGGTGTACAGAAAGAACTGGAAGGAGGCATACGACATTCTCTCCTCAACAAATAACTTTCCTGAATTTACAGGTCGTATTTGCCCGGCACCTTGTGAAAGTGCATGTGTGCTTGGTATAAATCAGCCCGCGGTTACAATAGAAGAAATTGAAAAACATATTATTGAAATTGCTTTTGAACAAGGAATAGTAAAAGCTCGTAAGCCTATTGTTCGTACAGGAAAAAAGATTGCTGTAATTGGATCAGGACCTGCAGGTTTGGCCGCAGCTGCTCAGTTAAATTATGCAGGCCATACAGTTACCGTATATGAACGTGATGATGCCCCCGGTGGTTTATTGCGCTATGGGATCCCTGATTTCAAACTTGAAAAATGGGTGGTCGACAGGCGAATTGAATTAATGGAAGAGGAGGGTGTAGTGTTCAGGTGCAATGCAAATGTTGGTGTGAATATCAACCTGAATGATCTGGTAAGAGAATATCATGCGATCGTGCTGGCAGGTGGTTCAACTGTGCCAAGAGACCTGAATATTCCTGGCCGGGAATTGAATGGAGTACATTATGCAATGGAATTTTTGAAGCAGCAGAATAAACGGGTTGCGGGAAAAGATCCATTTGCGAATCCTCATATCGAAAGCAATGTCTACCCCGAAGAAATCAGTGCCACAGGAAAGAATGTGATAATAATTGGTGGGGGTGATACAGGCAGCGACTGTGTAGGTACATCGAACCGTCACGGCGCTTTATCTGTCACACAATTTGAACTGTTGCCAAAGCCGGCTTCTTCACGAACGCCATTTATGCCCTGGCCCAGTTATCCTATGACACTAAAAACTTCTTCATCACATGAAGAGGGTTGTGAAAGAGAATGGGCAATTGCCACAAAAGCATTTGTTGGTGATGACAGGGGAAATTTAAAGGCATTAAGAATAGTTGATCTTGAATGGAAAATCACTGAGGATGGAAAGCCGGCCAATTTTGTAGAAATTGAGGGAAGTGAAAGAGAAATTCCTTGTGAGTTAGCACTGCTTGCCATGGGTTTTGTCTATCCCCAGCATTCAGGCATGATTGAAGCATTGGGCGTTGATCTTGATGAGAGGGGCAATGTAAAAGCAACCGAAAAAAATTATCAAACAAACATTTCAAAAATATTTACGTGTGGTGATATGCGTCGCGGGCAATCACTTGTAGTATGGGCAATAAGTGAGGGGCGTGAATGTGCACGCAAAGCAGATGAATTTTTGATGGGCCATTCTTTACTGGAGAGCAAGGATGAATCTTATGCGGTTCATTACAGATAAATAAATACAGTAAGGAAAGTATTTGGAAAAGCTGCTTTTAAAAGCGGCTTTTTTATTTGCTAACCCTGAGCTGGCATCAGAATTGAAATTAAAAAGGTCGAGATTTAAAAATTTTTTAAAGATGGCAGCAAAAAAAGATAAGCGCGAAGAGCTTCTGAACTTTATTGACAAGAATGCCTTTGATCCAATACTAAAAGCTTCGCCTAAAAAATACTCCGATAAAGACAGGGAGAAGCTTGAAGACATTCAAAGAAAAACTCAGAATGAAAAGGATTAGTTTCATAAAGAGTATAGTACAGCTGAGGAAGTAAAAAAGAATTATTTGAGTGATGTTCGTTTTAAAGCAGCAGAAAAAGTGAACAAGGAATTGAAACATCTGGGCTTGCCTACTTTACCACAATTCAAAGATGAGTTTATGGAGTTATGCAAGAAGCTTGAAGTGTAGCGCAATAAAATAAAGGTGTCAGTAATATACTTTAAGACCTGTGAGGTTTTCAAAACCTCACAGGTTTATACATTTTACGAATTTCAAAAAAAGTGATGATCATTAAGTAATCTATCGCATCAATATTGTAAATAAAAAAACAAAAACATTCGATTTAAGCTAGTACCCCGCAGCCATACCATCTTTTCTTGGATCGGAAGCACCATAATAAACTTTGTTTACTGCATCATAACGAATGCATTGATAACCTCCATAACTTCCCGGTTGTTGAAATCCAACC
Organism: Chitinophagaceae bacterium; assembly: GCA_036558585.1. GTDB lineage: Bacteria > Bacteroidota > Bacteroidia > Chitinophagales > Chitinophagaceae > DATBFI01. Next base: position 21,107 of record DATBFI010000609.1, on the reverse strand, counting down.
TTATGATAACGCATAACTTCTGTATTTAAAAACCTGTGAGGTTTTCAAAATCTCACAGGTTTATACGCAACTTTCAATGTTTAAATTTCTAACGTATCGAGATAACCTGACGGTAAGGTTTTTTGATTCATTTCATGAAATTTTACAAATCCCTCTTTATTACCAAACCATTCTAAAACGGCATTTCGCTTAAGAAGTGTTGGTGAATTACTCAATAAACTTTGATATGATGAATATTTATAAATTCTGAAATCTTTAGTAAATCCATGTTTTTGAGGGTTACTGTGAATGTAAAATATAATCCATCCATAATAACCATCTCTTTGTATTTCCTTTCGGCCAAAACGTTCCTGAAAAAGACTTCCAGTACGATTATAACTCCTGTTAATACTTTTTGCGTATGCATTAAAACAGTTGCTGAAGGCCTGGCTGATCTTCTTTTCTGGAACATCTTCTTTTACAACTATCAAAAAATGAAAATGATTTGGAAGTAAACAATAACAATGGGTGTGAGATACTGGTTCTATGTGATGTCTCCAAAGTTGAAGAAAGTATAAATAGTTCTGTTGCTCTTTAAAAATATTTTCTTTGTTGTTGCCTCTATTGTAAATATGATAGAATTGTCCCGCTTGCAGTTTATCCTTGTGCATCAATAAAATTTACCAGTAATATACTTAAAAAACCTGTGAGGTTTTCAAAACCTCACAGGTTTATACATTTTACGAATTTCGAAAAACGTATGATCATTAAGTAATCTATCGCATCAATATTGTAAATAAAAAAACAAAAACATTCGATTTAAGCTAATATCCTGCAGCCATACCATCTTTTCTTGGATCGGATGCGCCATAATAAACTTTGTTCGCCGGGTCATAACGAATACATTGGTAACCTCCATAACTTCCGGGTTGTTGAAATCCAACCTTATGTCCCCATTGCATTAAGGCGCGCACCGATTCAAATGGAAAACCTGATTCAAGATAAATAGTTCCAACACCATTGCTCTTTATACCTGTAGGCTCAGATGAACCCTGGTGATCTATTCGTGGTGCATCTCCTGCTTCCTGCTCATTCATTCCAAAATCAATCACATCCATTAGTATCTGCACCTGTCCCAATGGCTGAAAGCCTCCGCCCATCACACCAAAACTCATATAAGGTTTATCATCCTTTGTAACAAATGCAGGAATGATTGTATGAAACGGTCGCTTGTGCGGCGCATAGGTATTATTCTTTCCCTCTTCAAGTGTAAAAAGCCTGCCACGATTTTGTAACAGAAATCCTAACCCATCAGGTACCATTCCCGAACCAAACAGGGAAAAAACACTTTGTATCAACGAGATCATATTGCCGGAAGAATCTGCAACAGTCAGGTAAACTGTTTCTCCCTTGTTTAACATTGAATCACCTGCTGTAAAATTATTTGAGGCCTCATTCATTTTAATCAGCCTGCGTCTTTGCGCCGCGTATTCCTTTGAGATTAGTTTATCTACGGGAACTTTTGCAAAATCCATATCAGCATAATATTTGGCGCGGTCTTCATACACCAGCTTTTTTGCCTCAACAAAAAGATGAATATGCTCAGCGCTTTCAAACTGAATTTTACTGAAATCAAATCCTTCAAGAATATTCAGCATTTGCAACACTGCAATCCCTTGCCCGTTTGGCGGAAGTTCCCAAACACGGTAACCACGATAAGTTGTAGAAACAGGATCAACCCATGTTGATGTATGATCTGTGAAATCCTTATAAGAAAGAAATCCACCATTTTTTTTCATGAAGGCATCAATCGTTTTTGCAATTTCTCCTTTATAAAAAACATCTCTTCCCCCATCAGAAATTTTTTGAAGTGTATTGGCTAATTGCGGGTTCTTAAATATTTCACCGCGCTGCAATGGTTTGCCACCATGTAAATAAACATCAGCGATATTTGGATAGTTTATGAAATTTTTCAGGCTGCTCCAATAAAATGCAGCTTCATCCGCAAGAGGAAATCCGTTACGGGCATAGTTTATAGCAGGCGCAAGAATTTGCTGAATCGAAAGTTTCCCGAATTTATTATGCAGCTCGAACCAGCCATCCACGCAACCGGGAACAGAAACAGTCAATGGCCCATCGGATGGAATAAATGCTAGTCCTCTTTTTTTAAATTCATCCAATGTGAGACTATAAGGAGAACGGCCCGACGCATTTAAACCATATAGTTTATTTGTTTTTGCATCGTAAACTATTGCGAAAAGATCGCCCCCAATTCCACACATTTCCGGATCAACAACGCCAAGCACCGCATTCGCTGCAATTGCTGCATCTACTGCTGTTCCCCCTTTCTTTAAAATCTCGATAGCAGCCTGTGTTGCCAAAGGGTGACTGGTACAGGCCATGCCATGCTGAGCAATCACTTCAGAACGTGTGGCGAAAGTTTTTCCGCTAAGCCGGTCCTGGCAAAAAATTTTTAAAGACGTGGAAAGCAAACAGGAGAGAGAAAAGATGGTTGCAGTAATTTGTTTCATGATGCAATATTCATAGTAATAGAAAGTGGAATTTACATCATTTAACTATTGCAATTGCCCGAATATTTTTACTTTATTGAATTGAGCCTGCTATTTCTCCAAGCTCTTTATCTATTTGACCATATTTTCCATATTCCACAATGCGACCAATTTCTTTGCCATCTTTCATCACAATAAAGGTGGGAACATCAGTAATATGAAATGCATTGTGAAGATTATATAAAGTGGTTTTTTCACGATCAACTCCAATTAATGTAATACTGCTGTCGGGATAGCCGGATTTATCAACAAGCCTGTAGAAAACAGGTAAAAGATTTTGTGTATCCTCGCACCATGTACCCGCAAAAACAACCATTTGAAATTTGGAGCTGTTCTTCTGAAAGGCAGATACGGCCGGCATATCAGCCTGACCAAGTTTCATATTTTCTTTAAACCATTTGAATGAAGTATCGCTTTCAACATCTGCACGTGTAAGCAAACCCTTTAAAATTTTAATGCCCGTTTTTGCATCGATACTTGTTTCATAATTGTGGAGGAGCGCAGTTTGGCATGAAGCTGGTTTACAAAAACCAAAAAGTATAACAAGCAAAATAAGGGGTGCCTTGTATCTCATGTTCCTAAATTAGCTTTCCACTCCAAAAGAAACGCCCTGAATTTTGTTAAAGATTGAATAAGCTGCATTTGCACATCAGCCTTTTTTTTATTCTCTTTCAAATATTGCTTTGCGCCTTCAATAGAAAATTTGCGATGGCGAAGCAGGAAGTAGATCAGCTGCAGGTTTTTTACATCCTCGGGCCTGAACAACCTGTCACCCTTGCGTGTTTTTCGTGGTTTCAAAACATCAAATTCATTTTCCCAATAGCGCAACAGCGATGCATTTACATGGAACCATTGCGCCACTTCGCTTATGGCATAATATTTCTTTTGAAATAGTATCTCATCATCAGGCACTTCAACCATTACGAGATCCGCATCCATTTCTTTAAAAGATTTTCTTCCGCGCTTGCCATTAATCGCCGGCTCTTTTTGTATAAAATGCTGCTTTTCTGTTTTCTCTTCCTCTTTTGTTTCAACTATCCTGGTTGGTTCCGGTTCATTTAAAGCAGATCTGCTTTTTGTGGGCTGTACGGGCGCAGCATTCATGCCTCCATTAACTTTGCCTTTGGAGGTATCACTTTGCGGTTTGATATTTTCAACAGGCTGGAATAAATCTAATTGCCGCATACTGTAAAAATATAATCATTACCCGACTAAAAGGAAATGCTTGCAAACTTTGTGCAAAACTTGTGCGGCGCCGAATTTTATTCTTATTTTTTAGATTGGAGCTATCACATGTTGGTATATATCATACTGCTCAATATAGAAATTTGTATTTGATTTTATTCTGTATTAACTTGCACGTCAATTCAGGCGGATTTGTTTATTGTTCGGCCTGTAAAAATCTGAACTAATAAACGCAAGAAACTTACCCACTCGTTTCCCGTCGTTTTATTATTCAGAGAAATTTTATGAAGTAAGGTCCACTGCAGTGCTCAACGCTGTTGTGCCTGTACCGGTACGTGCCGGGATCTCCTGTCGAATACCAGATCGAATGGTCATTCTGGCGGGCGTTGAGCCGGCGGACAATTTTAACATTACTCAGCAATTAAATCACGAGATTATGAAAACAATTGAGAATTGTTTGGAGGAACGAATCATGATAATAGATGGTGCAATGGGTACCATGATCCAGCGCTATAAATTAACCGAAGAAGATTATCGCGGAGAACGATTTAAAAACTGGCACAGCGATGTGAAAGGAAATAATGATCTGCTCTGTATTACACAGCCGCAAATCGTTGAAGAGATACACAAGCAGTATCTTGAGGCAGGAGCCGATATTATTGAAACAAATACTTTTAATGCACAACGCGTTTCGCTTGCAGACTATAATATGCAGGAGCTTGCATTTGAAATAAATTTTACAGCGGCACAAATTGCAAAGAAAGCTGCTGACGAGTTCACCAAAAAAGATCCTTCAAAACCACGTTTTGTTGCGGGAGCAATGGGGCCGATGAATAAAACATTATCCCTTTCACCGGATGTAAATAACCCCGGCTTTCGCGCAGTAACATTTGATGAGGTGGCATCGGCATATTATGAGCAGGTGAAAGGATTAGTAGAAGGTGGCAGTGATGTATTGCTGGTTGAAACAATTTTTGATACGCTTAACGCAAAAGCAGCGATCTATGCTATTAAAAAATATTTCAGAGATACAGCCTCTTCTAAATCTTCCAATGGAGAAGGATTTAATTCTTCAAACATTTCCCTGTTGGGGGAACAGAAGGGGGCTTTACCAATCATGATCTCTGGAACTATCACTGATGCAAGCGGTAGAACATTAAGCGGGCAAACACTGGAAGCATTTTATATTTCAGTAAAACATGCAAAGCCTTTATGTATTGGTTTGAATTGTGCGCTTGGTGCAAAAGAAATGCGCAATCATATTGAAGAGCTCTCACAAATAGCGGAGTGTTATACCTCAGCTTATCCGAATGCCGGCTTACCAAACGCAATGGGTGAGTATGATGAACAACCTGCTGACACGGCACACTATCTTGAAGAGTGGGCACGAGAAGGATTTGTAAATATTGTAGGTGGCTGTTGCGGTACAACCCCTCAACATATTAAACATATTGCAGAGCGTGTAAAGAAATTTAAGCCGCGGCAGTTGCCCGTGTTGGAACCGCAATTAGATCTTTGATATCGAAATTTTACGATATCAAAGAAGCATGGTAGAGGCGGCACACGTAAATTACCTTATGCTTTTACTAAGCATGGAGTTGATATGCTTTCGTCTGTTCTGCGTTCTGAAAAGACTATTCAGTAAATATTCAAATAATACGGGTCTATACAAAGATGAAGCGGCTTTTGTTTAGTAACAAAGAAATAGAACAAGAACTTATAAGGAAAGATGTTGAAGTAAAAACTATATTCAAAAATTCTCAAAGAGCTATTGTAAAGGAGCAAAAGCGCCAAAACAGGCTTCTTTGCAAACAGAAATAAAAAAAGCAATGAGTGTAGAAACTATAAAACCTTATTTAAGATTATCAGGCCTTGAGCCATTAACCATTCGCCCTGAAACAAATTTTGTAAATATAGGTGAACGGACAAATGTAACCGGTTCGAAAAAATTTGCACGACTTATAAGAGAAAATAAATATGAAGAGGCGTTAAGTGTTGCCCGGCAGCAGGTAGAAAATGGTGCGCAAATACTTGACGTAAATATGGATGATGCCTTGCTGGATGGTGTGCATGCGATGACCACCTTTCTTAACCTTCTTCAGAGTGAACCAGACATTGCGAAAATACCAGTGATGATCGACTCTTCAAAGTTTGAGATAATTGAAGCCGGATTAAAATGTGTTCAGGGCAAGTGTATTGTGAATTCTATTTCAATGAAGGAAGGAGAAGCGAAATTTATTGACCAGGCCTTTATATGCAAATCGTTTGGTGCAGCAGTAATTGTTATGGCCTTTGATGAAAAGGGCCAGGCAGATACAAAAGAGCGTAAAGTAGAAATATGTAAACGTGCCTATAAAATATTAACAGAACAAGTTGGCTATGATCCTGAAGAAATAATTTTTGATCTGAACATTTTTGCCATCGCAACAGGGATGGAAGAGCATAATAATTATGCTGTTGACTTCATCGATGCAACAAGAGAAATAAAAAAATTGATGCCGCTGACAAAGGTGAGTGGCGGCGTTAGCAATATCTCTTTTTCATTTCGCGGCAATGACCATGTGCGCGAAGCAATGCACAGCGTGTTTCTTTATCACGCAATAAAAGCAGGAATGGATATGGGTATTGTAAATGCGGGCCAGTTGGTTGTGTATGATGAAATAGAACCTCAATTACGGGAATTATGTGAAGATGTTATTTTGAACAGGAACAATGAAAGCAATGAAGCAACAGAAAAACTGATAGCTTTTGCAGAAACAGTAAGATCAAAAGGCAAATCCGAGGTGAAGGATGAAGCGTGGCGCAATGCACCGGTAGAAGAGCGTTTAAAACACGCCCTGATCAATGGTATTACAGACTATATTGAAAAAGATACAGAAGACGCACGTCAAAAATATGCAAAACCACTTGAAGTGATCGAGGGTCCATTAATGGATGGAATGAACGTTGTTGGTGATCTCTTTGGCTCAGGTAAAATGTTTTTGCCACAGGTGGTAAAAAGCGCAAGGGTAATGAAAAAGAGTGTGGCATATTTAACTCCATTTATAGAGGAAGAAAAGAAAAAGGCCCCCTCTAACTCCCCCAAAGGGGGAGATGGAAAGAAAAATAAAAGCATGGACTTTCCCCTTTTGGGGGAACAGAAGGGGGCTGCCCGTATTCTTCTTGCAACGGTAAAAGGAGATGTTCACGATATTGGCAAAAACATTGTTGGTGTCGTGCTTGGTTGTAATGGGTATGACGTAATTGATCTTGGTGTAATGGTACCGGCAGATAAAATCCTGGATACTGCAAAAAAAGAAAATGCTGAAATCATAGGCTTAAGCGGATTGATTACGCCATCACTGGATGAAATGGTACACGTTGCCCATGAGATGAAGCGCCGGAACATGAAACAGCCTTTACTCATTGGTGGAGCCACAACTTCACGCACACATACGGCGGTTAAAATTGCACCTCAATATGATGAAGGCGTTGTGCATGTACTTGATGCATCACGAAGTGTAACAGTGGCCGGCTCTTTACTCAACAAAGACCTGAAAAAAGAATTTCTTCAAAATGTGAAAGAAGAATACATCAAACTCAAAGAAAATTTTGACAGTAAAAAATCAATCAAACAATATATATCCTATGAGGAAGCAGTTAACAATGGCGTAAGAATTGACTGGATAAATTATATGCCACCGACACCTTCGTTTACCGGTACAAAAGTTTTTGAAAACTTTTCTTTGAATGAGCTACGACAATATATTGACTGGAAACCTTTTTTTATCGCCTGGGAAATGCACGGAAACTTTCCTGAAATTTTATCTGATAAAGTTGTAGGCAAAGAAGCAACGAAGTTATACAACGACGCCAATTCATTACTTGATAAGATCACAGATGAAAGATGGTTAACAGCAACCGGAGTGATCGGATTCTGGAAAGCGGCAAGAACCAGTTCAGATACTGTCTCAATTTATGAAGACAGCGGAAAGGAATTAAAGAAATTAGAGTTTCTCAGGCAGCAAATAAAAAAGGCCGCAAATCAGCCCAATTTAAGTTTGGCCGATTTTATTAAGCCCGTCGAACACGTCTCCCCGACAGTTGAAAAGGGATCAGATGTAATTGGCGCATTTGCTGTCACTATCAAAGGAATTGAAATGCATATCAAAAAGTTTGAACAACAGCATGACGATTATAATAAGATTATTCTGCAGGCGCTTGCAGATCGTCTTGTTGAAGCGTTCGCGGAACGCTTGCATGAGAAAGTTCGTAAAGAATATTGGGGTTACGCAAAGGATGAGCGCCTGACCAATGAAGAGCTTATTAAAGAAAAATATGCAGGCATTCGCCCTGCTCCTGGTTATCCCGCATGCCCTGATCACACAGAAAAATATAAATTATTTGACCTGCTGAATGCAACTCAAAATACGGGCATTCAATTAACAGAATCATTAGCCATGTATCCTGCTGCAAGTGTATGTGGCTGGTATTTTAGCCATCCGCAAAGCCAGTACTTTGGCGCGGGAAAAATTGGAATAGATCAATCGGAGAATTATGCACAGCGCAAAGGATGGAGTGTTGAAGAGGCAGAGAAATGGTTAAGGCCAAATCTTGAATAAATGTTTTTAGTAAATTTGAGAAAAGCCATATTATGAGAACGGCCGAGAGTGATAGAATATTTACGGTTGAAGAGTACATAAAGTATGAACTAACTTCGGAAACACGTCATGAATTCATTAATGGTCAACTTTTTGAAATCGCAGGAGAAAAAGATATAAACAATTTGATTGCCGGAATCATTTATATATTGCTTACTAACTCTTTGAAAAATTATATAGTATTCAATCATGACGTTAAAGTAGCTATTCCTGATGGTAGTAAATATTATTATCCGGATGTTTTTGTAACAAGAGAAGAAAAAAATGAAACCAACCGCTACATAAAATATCGGCCTGAAATTATTGTTGAAGTTGTATCAGAGTCTACACATGTAACAGACTATGTTGATAAATATATAGACTACACAAAAATCCCTTCACTTCAATATTATATGATCGTTGAACCGGAAACCATTTTAATTACTGTTTACGAAAGAACGGAATCCAATGAGTGGATGGCACATAAATACACCCAACTGAAAGATATTGTTCGGCTTGATAAAATGTATGTATCCTTTTCCCTGCAGGATGTTTATAAATAACTTCTTTTAAACAAAACTATTTCACCTCAATATTCCATTTCTTTAATTCGTCTTTTAATTGCTGGGGATTTAAAAAATGGATTCCATTAATGCCAACTGCTTTAGCGCCTTGTACATTTCTTAAATTATCGTCGATAAAAATTGCAGTAAACGGATTTATATGGTGGCGCTTAAGGAGCGTTTTATAAAATTCGGGGAATGGTTTTCTTGTTTTTTCTTCACCGCTTACAACGATCCCGTCAAACCAATGCAGAAAATTAAATCGTTCAAGTGCAACGGGAAATGTTTCATGACTCCAGTTTGTAAGCCCATAAATTTTTAAATGATCTTTCTGTTTTAATTGACGTAGAATTTCTACCGTATCATGTATAGAGCCTCCAAGCATCTCGATCCACCTGTCGTAATAAGCGCGAATTTCTTTTTCCCATTCCGGATGCCTGGCTATAAGTTCTTCTGTTGCTTTGTCCAACGGGTAACCGGCATCCTGGTTTTCATTCCATTCATCCGTGCAGATGTTTTCAAAGAACCAATCGATCTTTTCTTCTGTATCAAAAATAGTTCGATATACGTAACGTGGGTTCCAGTCGATCAACACTCCGCCCAGGTCAAAAATGATTGTATCAATAACTGATTGCATGTCCTTTTAACTTTTTTGAAAAATAATAAAGCGCAAATGTATAATATGAATCAGAACCTAAAAGGCTCAAGAGACTGTATCTTAAACCTGTGAGGTTTTTGAAACCTCACAGGTTTTGTTCATCGCCTGGCTGACCAGTAAAATAAAAATCACGTTACTTATTGCAGTTCTGCAGCCGCTGCTTCATCAACAAACCAGTGCAGTTCACCATATAAAGGCTTGATAATTTGTGAAGGATAAAGATCAGGGTTGTACCCTCCTTTCAGTACCTGGCGTAATGCGGTTGCTTTATTGTTTCCTGTCACAAGAAAAGCAACAGTTGATGCATTATTTACAACGGGATGAGTTAATGTAATGCGATACATGTTTTGTGATTCAAGCCATAAAGATGTGCACCATTTTTTTGTTTCATGTATCACTTCTGTTTTACCCGGAAATAAAGAAAGTGTATGGCCATCATCGCCCATGCCTAATAGAACAAGATCAAATGTTCTTTGTTTATCGTTTTTTTCCGCTGCCAACTGGTTACTGCCTGCTGCCGGCTGAAAATATTTCTTTAATATTTCCTCGTAAGCAAATGCAGAATCTTCCGGTGTGTTATTTTCCGTTTGCATTATATGAATTTGTTCTTTTGGAACGGGCACATGATTGAGCAATGTATCAAAACCCATCTTGGCGTTGTTGCGTTCATCGTTGAAGTGAACAAACCGTTCATCACCCCAGAAGATGTGCAACTTTTTCCAGTCGATTTTATTTTTATAATCTCCTGATGATAAAAGTTCGTGTAATCTTTTTGGCGTGTTGCCTCCTGATAAAACCAATGCGAAGCGATCTTGTTGTTGTAATGTTTTGTTGATGTGATCAATCATCCAGTCTGCGACTGTTTTACTTAGTTCATCGGTGTTTTCGAAAATGTGGAGTTGCATGAAGTGTATTGCCGATGATGCTGTGTTATAAATTCAGCCCGGCAACTGAAGTAAAATTATTTATTCGTTGATGAAAATAAAAACAAGAGCAAAGAGTTTTGTTCGTCGAAAGGGTAAGACAGATTATTCACTTGATCAAAAAAAAGTAATTAATTAAATCTCTTACCGCGGAATGAACACGTGAAGGTGGAAGTATCGGTTGTCCCATCCTTAATAACTTTTCCTGTAAAAGAGCCGGCAACATAAGTATTTAATGGTCCGAATTCAGTGATTATAAGTGTACCTGACTGCCATAGCTCACCGCCATATGTATCAGGGGGGAGAGTCATCGTCATGCTGGCTAGAAAAGTTCCGGTTGTAGTATCTCCGAGATAGGATATATGGAACCATCTTGATGAGGCAGCAGCTGGCACATCATAAGCCCATATATTAGACTCCCCTCCAGAGCCGTGTTGGAAAAATACAGAATCTGATGGCATTTCTATGTGATGGGTCTCTCCATTCATGGATAATGTAAAAAAACTATCAGAGGCGGGAGAACTATTGTCTTGTGTACAAGAAAAAATAAAAAGAATAGAGGTAGCAGTAGCAAGTAAACAATTGATTAATTTTTTCACGATCGGAGTTTTTACTATGACGCAGTTAACATTCGAAATGTTGCCGCACGATAAAAAATTTTTCTCAAGTTGTTGGTATGAGATCAACAAACAAATTCCTGGTTGATGCTCATTGTATCCAGAGATGAAGTGATCCCGAATGAATCGGGAGGGACGATGTTATGAAAAACAAAGGCTGGTATCAAAAATACTTTATCAGTGTAAATCCCAAAAATCCGGGTTCAGACAATTAATCTTTATGCGGTAAAGTAACCCAGTTATGTTCATCACGTGCAATTAATGCTTCTGCATCTTCAGGGCCCCAGCTATCGGGAGCATAATTTGGAAAATCAACAGGTGGCCTTGCCTCCCATGCCTCAATAATGGGCATCACTACTGCCCATGCGGCTTCTACCTGGTCGGCACGCATAAAGTGAGCCGTGTTGCCTTCCATTACATCGAGAAGTAAAGTTTCATATGCCTCTGGTTCATGCTCTTCTTCATACGCATCTTTATAACTGAAGATCATATCGACCGGATTAAGTGTCATACTTTGACCGGGTCGCTTTGCCTGGAAACGCAAACGAATATCCATCTCAGGCTGGATGCTTATGGTTAAACGATTGGGTCGCCATGTTTCTGTGGCTTCGGGGGGAAACGCGTAATGGGGAGCCTGCTTGAATTGTATGGTAATGATCGATGTTTTTTGATGCAGGTATTTTCCCGTCCGAACATAAAACGGAACATTTTGCCATCGCCAGTTATCAATATAAAATTTTACGGCGGCAAATGTTTCAACGTTTGAATGTGGATCAACTTTGTCCTCCTTCCTGTACGACTCTACTTTTTCACCCTTTACCCAGCCTGCACTGTATTGCCCGCGAACGGCATATGCATGTACCTCCTCTCTTGTAATTTTCCGTAAAGCATTTAATACATCTACTTTTTTATTGCGAATTTCATTTGCTTCAAAACTTACAGGAGGTTCCATTCCAACCATACACAATAATTGCAGAATATGATTTTGCACCATGTCGCGCAGTGCACCTGATTGTTCATAATAACCACCACGTCCTTCCACACCAACCGTTTCAGCAACAGTTATCTGCACGTGATCAATATATTTACGGTTCCAGATGGGCTCAAACAATGCATTGGCAAAACGCAGCGCCAGTATGTTTTGCACCGTCTCTTTTCCGAGATAATGATCGATGCGATAAATCTGGTCTTCTTCAAACAGCCGCTTCAAGAGCTTATTCAATTCACGGGCACTGTCAAGGTCATGACCAAAAGGTTTTTCAACAACGATACGTGTATATTGTTCTTCCCTGCACAAAGTAAGCTTACCTAATTTTTGAGCAATATCAGGTACCAGCTGCGGTGCAACCGCGAGATAAAAAATTATATTTGGATGAATAGCCCATTGCTGTTCCAGTTCCTTTACGCAGTTAACAATGTTGGAGTACGCACTTTCATCCTCGGCGTCCATTTGCAAATAAGAGATGTGTTGTGAAAACTCGGTCCAATGGCCATTTTGTTCACCCCTTCGCCTGCTGAATTCCTGGATACCTTCGAACAAATGTTCTCTGAATTTTTCATTCGAATATTCACTGCGCCCAATGCCCACCACTGCAAATTTTTCAGGCATCCAGTCATCAATAAATAAATTATACAAGGCGGGAGTTAATTTCCTGTTATTCAGATCGCCGCTTCCTCCAAAAATAAAAATCGCAGATGCAGGCGGACGTTTATTATTATGTGCTGACATCGACATTTATCGTTTATTGTTTTGCATTTATACACTGATTATGCCATTTCGATTTCGGATTTCAGACCTGCCTGCCGGCAGGTTTCGGATTTTTCATTGATTCACCAGTTCTTATTCATTTTTTTCTTCCATAAATTCTTTTACCCTCTTATTCATTTCTTCTTCTGATACATTTTCTATTCTTGTTGCGATGTACCAGTGATTGCCCGACGGATCAACTATAAAAGCTTCACGATCACCATAAAATTGATCGGATGGTTCCATTACCGGCATCGCACCTACTTCTACTGCTTTTTTATACACCGCATCAGTATCTTGAACATATAAATGAATGGCACAGGGCATAGGCTGAAAATCTCCGCGTACCTCGCTTAGTTCTATTATTGAATCGCCGATCTGCAGTTGTGCATTAATGATAGTGCCATCTTCCAATTTTGAACTCTTTAATGTTTTTGCGTCAAAAGCATGTGTAAGAAATCCAATAAGATTACCAACATCCTGTACGTGCAAATATGGAGTAATGGTATGAAAACCTTCGGGAATTGGATTAACACTCATTTCGTTTATTGTTTTTTATTTATCGTTTCTTTCTTGTTTCTTGATGCTTGCTTCCGTTATTCCATTTGCCATTCTGTATGAATTTTTCCCTGCCTGTCAATACGTTCATATGTGTGCGCACCAAAATAGTCCCGCTGCGCCTGTATTAAATTAACAGGCATGCGTTCAGATGTATATCCATCCAGATAGCCAAGCGCACTCATTAAACCGGGTGTTGCAATTTTACTTAGAGTTGCTGTAACAATTACGTTTCGTAAACTCTTTTCTTTCTGTTGCAACAATTTTGCAATGGTTTCGTCCAGTAAAATATTTGACAACTCTTTGTTGTCCCGGCAGGCTTTATAAAAGATTTCAAGCGAAGCAGAACGGATAATGCAACCTCCTCTCCATATTTTTACAACATCCTGCAACGGAATATCCATGTACAATTCTTTTGATGCCTTATACAGCATAGACAGGCCCTGCGCATAACACAGAATAGTAGCAGCGTATAATGCTTCACTGCACTCCTGAATAAATTTAGTGGTATCGATTGTTATCTTTTGAATAACCGGTTTATATAGCGCCGACGCTTTTACCCTCTCTTCTTTATAACCGGAGAGATCCCGCGCTGCCACGGCGGCATCAACTGTTGGAATAGGTACTGGCAGGTCCATTGCATCCTGCGATGTCCATTTACCTGTTCCTTTAGAGCCTGCTTTATCGAGGATCATATCGAGCAAACGATTGCCTGTAATATCATCTTCTTTTAAAAAAATATGGCTCGTAATTTCAATAAGAAAAGATTGAAGCTCGCCTTCATTCCACTGTTTAAACACCTCGTGCAAGTCATCATTAGTTAAACTTAATCCTCTTTTTAGAAGATCATATACTTCACTAATCAGTTGCATAATGGCATATTCAATTCCGTTATGTACCATTTTTACGTAATGGCCTGCAGCGTCTTTTCCCATATAAGCTGTGCAAGGTTCCCCGTTTACTTTTGCAGCAATGGCTTCCAGTAAAGGCTTTACATGCTGAAATGCATCTTTATCTCCACCAGGCATTATACTGGGTCCCGTTCGGGCACCATGCTCGCCACCGGAAACGCCCATCCCCATAAGATGAATTCCTTTTGCCAATAGATAATTTACCCTGCGTAATGTGTCCCTGTAAAAAGAGTTGCCCCCATCTATTACAATATCTCCCTTCGATAATAACGGTAATAAATTTTCTATTACATTATCAACAGGATTTCCTGCGGGCACCAGCATCATTAACTTGCGCGGTGGCTTTAGTTGCTGAACCATCGATTCAAGCGTGTTCACTCCTTTGATAATAATTTCCTTTGATGAAAGCGATTCGAGCACATCAGTCTTTTGTTTGTCTTTATCATAACCTATCACTCTGAAACCATGAGCAGCCATATTCTGCAACAAGTTGCTACCCATTACACCAAGTCCTATCATGCCAAAATCAAATAGTTCGTTTTCCATGCATGACCATTTAATTTGAAATGGTGCAAGTTAGATAAATGAATGTTAACGGCGATTGAATTGATAGATCCCCGAAGCTTCAATTCAGCAAATATTCTTCAAACGAAGTATCGATGAATGTGGCAAGAGATACAGTGAAAAAAAATAAAAACTACTATTACTTGTTGAAGCCAATACTATTGTTTATCTTAACTTGTTATTTTTATCCGTTAACCAATTTAAACCTGTTTATGAAACACACTTTACACGCTGGAATTTCTCCTTAGATTTTGTACTGTCGCGAAAATAAATAACCACCAACTCAATACTGTTTAAAACACCAAATACTCACTATTAAATTTTCACCCAATGAAACATTTACTATTCTTTATTTTTAGCCTCTTAGTTGCTGCAGGTGTATATTCACAAAAATTTGATACACTTACCACCTATCAATGGCAAAATAATGCCTGGCAGCCCGAGGGAAGGATTGTTTATACTTACAACACTTCCTGCCTTATAGAGACCCAGTTATTACAGGAATGGCTAACCGATTCCTCTTCCTGGCGAAATGGTTCATTAACAACATATACTTATACCGCTACCGACTCAGTGAGCCAGGCAACTACCCAGTTCTGGGATACAACCACGGGCACTTGGGTAAATGCTTCACGTTTAACATACACCTATGGTGCAAACAATAAAGTAAGCGAATGGCTAACTGAAATTTGGGATGCTGGTTCAAGCAGTTGGGGAAATGCTGGTCGCAGCATATATTCATACAATGCCAGCAATCTTGTAGACAGTCTTCTACTTCAATCATGGCAAACCAACGCGTGGGTAGATGCCGGTTTAACTACAACTACATACAATGCTGACAACACAGTGAACCAAATTTTAAGTCAATTCTCATTGGGAGTAACCTGGCTAAATGTTTCACGAATAACCTATGCGTATAATGCTGATAAAACAGTTCGCCAAACTACCGAGGAATCGGCGGATTTTCTTACGCAAGTCTGGAGCAACACTTTACGCAATTCTTTTACGTATAACGCCGCAAAACAGGTGGTCACTGATACCGCACAAAGATGGAACGGCACTCTATGGCAGGATTCTGCACTCACAATTAACACCTACAATGGTAGTCAGCTGACAAACTCATTAGACCAGCTCTGGGATAATACGCAATCATTATGGGTGAATGATTCCCAATCAAATATAACTTATAACGGGGATGGGACAGTTGCCGAATTAATAGACCAAAATTGGAGTGACAGTTTAAGTGCCTGGGTAAATGATAATAGAGCTACTCTTTCTTACACTACAGGCTGTTCATTGCCAGTTACACTGCTTGACTTCACTGCAACATTAAATGGTAAAGTTGCTCAATTGAAATGGACGACTGTTACAGAGATTAATACAAAGAACTTCATCGTTCAGCGCAGCGCTGATGGAAGAAGTTTTGAAAGTATCGGTTCTGTAAATGCAGCAGGCAACAGCACGCAAAAAACATCCTACCAGTTTACAGATCCTGAAGTGCTGAGCAAAGGAGTAAATAAGATCTACTATCGCCTGCAAATGACGGATAAAGATGGTACATCTGCCTTCTCAAAGATTGCTATTATAAACCTTACGCCCAATGGCAAAATATTTGTTATCTATCCAAACCCCGTTAAAGACAAACTATTTGCCACCAGCAGCGCTTCACTAAATGATGCAGAAATAAGGATTACTGATCAAAACGGTAAGGTAGTATATAGCCAGCAAATGCGCGGCATACAGGCGGGCGTACAAAAGTGGATAAATGTAGCAAATCTTGGCAAGGGTGTTTATTATGTCCAGATTATAACCGGTAACGATGTGCAAACAGAAAAATTCTTTAAGTACTAAGAAGAATCCTTAATTGTAATTAAATATTTGTCTAGTGAAAGAGGTGGGAAATATTTCCTGCCTCTTTTTATCTGCATTCGATTTTAGATCAGCCTTGTCTCAGGAAGTTTTGCAAATTATTTATTATGAAACATTGATTATTGAACATTCAATTTTCGATTTTCAATTTTCAATGATCAACAAAAGAAAGTAACTTACAATTTCACCAAAACCCTTTTTTATGGAACAGAGAAAATTTGATCTTGAAGATCGCCTGGTTGATTATACTTGCTGCATGATTGATGTGGTAGAAGCATTACCCAATACAAGAGCAGGAAATTATATAGCAGGCCAACTTATTAAATCATGTCATTCTCCGACATTCAATTACGGCGAGGTACAAGCTGCGGAAAGCAGGAATGATTTTATCCATAAGATGAAAGTAGTTTTAAAGGAGTTAAAAGAATGCCGAACCGCTTTAAAAATTATTATTAAAAAAGAATTGATTAAACCTGTTAAAAAGCTGGCCAAGATTTTTACTGAAACTCTGGAATTAATCGCAATAATTGCAAAAGGGATAGCGACTGCAGAAAAAAATAAAACAAAATAAGTTGTTATTTTAGCCTTGAACGTTGAGCATTGAACATTGATTATTTAACATTTTGAGCGAAAACGAAATACCTTTGCACTGAAATCAGAATTATAATTAATGACTACTATCACAAACGGATCTCCGGCATTAACTGCCAAAGATTTTGCTACAGACCAGGAAGTCCGCTGGTGTCCTGGCTGCGGCGATTATTCTATCCTGGCCCAGGTGCAAAAGATCATGCCCGGTATTGGCGTACCCAAAGAAAATATTGTAATTATCAGTGGTATAGGTTGTAGCAGCCGCTTTCCTTATTATATGAATGTTTATGGCATGCATTCCATCCATGGAAGAGCCACTGCCATTGCCAGCGGACTAAAAGCAACAAGACCTGAGCTAAGTGTTTGGATCGTTACCGGCGATGGTGACGGACTGAGTATTGGAGGCAATCATACTATTCATTTATTACGCAGAAACTTTGATGTAAATATTTTATTGTTCAATAACCAGATCTATGGTTTAACCAAAGGACAATATTCACCCACATCAGAAGAAAACAAGGTGACTAAATCAACTCCTTTTGGCAGCATTGATCATCCTTTCAATCCATTGGCTTTAGCGGCAGGTGCGGATGCTACTTTTATAGCAAGAAGCATGGATCGCGATCCAAAACATTTGCAAACATCCCTTATGCGCTCGCATCAGCACAAAGGCGCTTCATTTCTTGAAATATACCAGAATTGCAACATCTTTAATGATGGGGCCTTTGAGATCTTTACCGAAAAATCTACAAAACAGGAAGAAGCTTTATTTCTTGAGCATGGTAAGCCTCTTGTGTTTGGTGCTTCTCAAAGCAAAGGAATCAGACTTGATGGTTTAAAGCCTGTTGTTGTAGAATTAAATAATAATATATCTGCAGATGATCTGTGGATACACGATGAAAAAGATTTTTATAAGGCGCAATTGCTTATTCGCATGTTTGATGATCCGAGAGTGGAAGGACATTTCCCGAGGCCATTTGGCGTGTTCTACGAAACGGAAAGGGCTTGTTATGAAGATATAATGCGTATGCAGATCGAAGAAGCTGTTGCCGCAAAAGGGCCTGGTAATTTAGATAAGTTATTACGTGGAAGCGAAGTGTGGGAAATTTTTTAATTTTTTGTTTCGGCCAATTTTATTTGAGTTCTTTTAAAACCTGTTTATAAAAGCACTTACCCTTTCGCTGAGTTTTTTTTCTTTAGCAACAAGAATATTCAACAGTATAAGTTGATTTTCTGCGCGGTTAAAATTGTGTAATTCATAATTAGCGCCATAATAGATGTCGTTATTGAGATAATCAGAAATAAAACGCAATGCCTGCATATAGATCATAAACTTTCCGGCATAGACAAAATATCGTTTTTCATCAGGGGTGAGCTCATTATGCATCTCGTCCAGATATCCATGAACGATCCCATCAAAATAAGATTCGCGAACCTCAATCTTGCTAAAATCAGTTTCTTCTTCACCGGCAGGTGACAGATATGTGCGCATCATATCACCTACATCGCTGATGAAATAACCGGGCATTACCGTATCAAGATCAATGATGCAAATACCCTTATTGTTTTTATCAAACAGTACATTACTTATTTTGGTATCATGATGTGTAACCCTTTTTATAAATGAAGAATTTATTTTTATAGCTTCAAATGTTTCAACAATATCATAATAACCGTGCAATGCATCTATAATTTTCTTTGCTTTAGTTAATCTTTCGGATGATGCATTTTTTATTGCGTTTGTAAATTGAGTATGACGGAGCGTAAGATTATGAAAATCTGGCAAAGTAATTTTAAGTTGATTAATGTCAAAACCCGCAAGCAGTTTGGTAAACTTGCCAAATTGCTTTGCCGCCTCATATGCCAGTTCAGGATTTTCGATCACAGTATAAGAATGCGAGCCTTCAATAAATTCAAAAAGCCTGAAAGAACCATTATTGGTTTTTACAAGGCTTTTTCCTTTTGTTGAAAGAACAGGCGAGGTAAATGTATAACCAGCGAACTTCTTTTTAAGATACAGATCAATAGCGCTTATATTATCATCTATAGCCTGGGGTCGCTTAAATACATTTTCATTAATCCGTTGTAAGATATACCGCTTGTTTTGTGTTTTTACGAGCCATGTATTATTAATAAGGCCGCTGCCAAAAGCTTCTACTGCCGGCTCTTTTGTATCCAGTGCAAAATGATGCAGTAATTCTGAAATCATTTTACATAGATAAATTATTTCAGGTTAAGCTAAAAAAATTTCTGTTATTCAATACAATGGATACTTCCTCAGGAGAGATTAACAGGTAAACACCACAACTATAACGCCGCTTTATCAAGAAAGATAAAATGAAAACTGTTCTTTAAAGGCACGCAGTTCGTGTTCAAGATTGCTGTTTACAAGCGAAACATATTTCAGGAGCTTTGATTCACGCTTCACAAGCAGATCATGGCCGGCATAGTTTTGATTGATGAAAAAAGATTCAAGCCCCGGATAAATCGTAGTCAGCACTTCACTTATATCAAGTATGCTCAGGTTCTTGTCGCTTAAATTGTATATGCCGCTTGGAATGGCAAGCTGCAGCAATTGGCACAAAATAAACGTTACCTTATCAATGTGAATGAATGAGCGGTGCTGCATACCTGTACCATTAATAGTAATACGACCTGTGTAGTGCGCATCAAACATGAGACGATTAATGGCCGCGTCAAAACGCATTGATTTGCTGTAGCCGTACACATTTCCCAATCTTATGATAAGCGTATTTATTTTATTGAACAAACGCTGGATGTGCTGTTCCCCGCGGTATTTTGAAATGGAATAGAAGCTGTCCGGGTTGGGTTGTGATTCCTCTGTGACAGGCTCTTTCGAATTTCCATAAACAGCAGCGCTGCTTACAAAGATCAATTGCTTTACAGGATTTTCTTCCAGGGCATATACCAGTTCTGCTGTACCCCAGTGATTGATCTGTTCGAACGCATGCCCGTCAATATTAGAGAAAGGTGTTAGTACTTTTGCTGCAAGATGATAAACAACATCAATATTTTTCAATACCTGTCGCAGCCTGCGTGAATCAAGGATCTCACCGTGTATAAAATGTATTTTCGTTCCTCGTATGGGTTTACCTAAAAACAAATTATAATTTCCCCGGCTGATGTTATCATAAACGGTAATGCTTTCAATATCGGGCATCACAGCCAATCCATATACTAATTCTGTTCCTATATATCCAGCCCCACCGGTAATTAAAATGCGCATATTTTGGTATTATTAAAAGGTTATCGGCTAATATCTTTATAAATAAGGATAAGGATTTCTATAGCATAAAAATATGCATCAGTGATTTAATAATAAATGAGTGAATAGTTTATTTGGTAACAAGTTCCGTATTGAGGCCACACTCTGTTTTCTTAAGCCCGTACCAACGGCCTTCCCGACTGTCCATGTTCAGGTCAAACTTACGGGTGCAGGGTTCGCAGCCAATACTGAAATAACCTTTCTCTTCAAGCGGGTGACGCGGCAGGTTGTATTCATTAAGATAGGCATAGATCATTTTTCCCGTCCAGTCGAGCATAGGATGAAAGCGCAGCACACCAAATTTTGCCTTCTCTTCTTCTTTAAAATTTTTGCGCACTTCGCCCTGGTCTGCACGCACACCATTTATCCAAACATCATATTGCGCGAGAATAGGTTCAAGCGGAACGACTTTGTTTAAATGACAACATAAATCAGGGTCACTTGCAAATAATAATCTTCCGTTTGGA